>NZ_JBFRDK010000029.1:0-80968 GCF_052113545.1 Paenibacillus sp. TAF43_2 | reverse complement strand
GTGATAATCATGAATAGTATGGACCTGAAAACGATGAAACTGCACAGTAGCATCATTTTTGCCGGAAGCATAAAAAAAATACTAACTATGCTCTTTATAAGCGTAATCTATTGGATTATGCACCAAAACTACCTTTTAAATTTATCAATTAATATAAAGGGTATCATTATAGCTAGTATGATCATTAGTATAAGCAGAAGCTATTTCTTCTGGAAAAATTTCAGCTATCGCTTTGATGATGGCCACCTGATCATTAATAGCGGCATCTGGTTCAAAAAAAACCGTTCGATTGCAATTAATCGAATATGCAATATTGATATAAGGATTTCCTTCTGGCAGCGTTTGTTCGGTGTCGTCGAGATGAGAATGGACACGGAGGGAGGAGAACGGGAAGCATTAATTAAGCTTACTGCCGTCAAGCATGAAGAGGTCAAGCGAATTAAAGCAATCATTAATTATAAGGAAACTAGCAATACATTGATGTGGGAACAACGACCATCGGCTATTGTTCTCTATGGTATAACTACTATGAAATTAGGATATTTCATCTCACTAATTATGTTTATTTATTTTCAAATGGGATTCGTTCGTGAAAATAAAAATATCATCGCCTTTGAACAGGCCTTAAAATCCTTAAATTTATCTATGCAAATAGGTATCATTTTTTCTATGATCATTATCACTTCACTTATCTTATCTATATTTTTCACTTTCTTTCAATATCATCGTTTCCGTATAAATGTGCATGAGCAAGGCTTGCAAATAAAAAGAGGATTAATAAACACGCACACAGTAACCATTAAGCTTGATAGTATAGCAGCAATTAGAATAGAAGAAAGCTTACTCCGTGAACCCTTCCAAGTATGTACTGTATATCTTGATTGTATTGGAGGGGGAAATGAAGAGGAAAGCAGCAGTACTATTCTTATTCCCTGGATAAGAAAAAAGATGGTCACTTCTGTGCTTAACAAGCTTTTCCCAGAATGGGATTTTACAATGCTAGAAAAGAAAGTTGGCGTCCCGGACTCCCAATTATATGTTGCTCCATCACGAAGTTTGCTTCACTTCATATGGCTTAAGTTTATTTTAAATATTTGCATCACGCTTGCTCTTGGACAAATTCCAACTCTTCAACCCTACATGTTCTTTCTAGCTGCCGCTTCTTCCATCATTATTATCTTTTGGAGCTATCTACAATATAAAGATCAAACGGTAGCTATAACATCACGCACTCAATTATCCTTTTCAACGAGATTCATTAACAAAAAAACGATAATCATCAATAGGAATAGCCTTCAACAAATCAATTATGCAAGTCATTCTCTTCAATCATTGAGCCATTTAACCAACATTGTATTTTACGTAAGAACCTCAGCGCTCAGGAGAAAACACGTAGTAAGAAACTTAAATACTCACAGCATTTCACCTGTTGCTCTTTGGTTTTCATCGTTCAACACGGAGTTTTATCCATTAAAAAAAAGATTTTATGACACAACGTTTACAGAAAGGAAAAATCTGAATGAAAAAAATATTTGAATTTATGATATTTGGCGGTCTGACCGGTTTTATTATTATTCGCATCTTCTTCTATGATTATAAAGCCATTATGTTTTCTTTCGCCTTTCTGGCATTAGTAGGTTTTGTAGGACGTAAATTTACTAATTCTAAAAATAATAATAATAATAATAAAACATATAACTAGGCTCCCATTTTCAAAAAGACTAACTATCCACAATACCCTTTGTTGGACGGTTAGTCATTTTTATTATGGTGTTACGCTAATATATTTTATGGCACTCTAATGCTTCTACCCATTTTTTTATTTCTTCCACGCAAAACCCCTTTCGGAAAATACCACTCTATTTTTCGTTGTTTGCGTTCTTTTAAAAAAGATATAATTTATTTAATAGGTTAAAAATCCCTTAGTTAAAATATCCTTACATTTAAATATAGAGGAATGATTGTATGAAACTTATACACATATTAATTGTTGAAGATGATCCTCTCTGGCAGAAGAGCATTTATGATCACCTAATAATTGTAGAGAATTTTCGAATTATCGGTTGCGCGAGCAATGAAAACGAGGCTTTAGAGCAATTCCAACTCGCTGATCTTGTTCTTATAAAATTAAATCCTGCTAAGAGTAAACTCGACGGAATTGAACTCTCATTAAAAATGAATATGATTAGACCAACGAAAGTCATCTTCATAACAGAAAAAACAGACAGTGAAACTATTCTAGATGCGTATAATGCAGGAGCGCTACACTGCATATCTAAAATTGACTATCGCGATTTACCACATATCATTAGAACATTTTCAAACAAAGAAAATTCAATAGAAATCCTATTAGAGGATTATGCCAAGCTAAAAAAAAATGCTATTCTTCAACTTTTATCACCAGCAGAGAAAGAGATTTTCGAATTATTAGAGCGAGGCTTTACCCAGGTTAGTATCGCTCAGACTCTATTCAAAGCAGAAAGTACTGTTAAAAATCAAGTCAGCAGCATTCTAAAAAAAATGAAGGTTAGAAACTTCAAACAAGCTCTAGAAAAACTTCAAACCATTAAATGTATATTAATTCCATACATTTTTTGATAGCTCTTATTCCCTTCATTACGCTCAAGCTTCTATTCTCTTTCAGTAACCAATAATTCATAGCTATATTTAAAAAAACGACGCGGTAATCGCAAATATCTTTCTTACATATTTAATAAAACTAGAGAAGAGCATTGGTTTGAAAGCAGAGCTTTTGAACCATGTTCTTGGGAACGAAGGAAAAATTAATGAAAATCGTGTCACTCAAAAAAATGCTTAACTCCCCTGATTATTCTGATCATCTTATACCTACTATTCCTTCTTATTCATTTCACGCAAAACCTCTTTCGGAAATTACCAAACTATATTTCGTTGCTTGCGCTCTTTTAAATCAAATATAATTTAAATGAAATAGGAATTTAGTCCCTTGGTACAAAAGTATTGTTATCCCTATAATCAATGGAAGAGTAATATTTCTTTTTTCACTGCTTTCAGTATCTCCTCTACCTTATCGGATATTTCCCTTTATACTAACAACTACAGCAAATATACGAGGAGCGACCGAATTGCACATCGATTTTTTGTTTACATTATTATTGAACATCCTCAGCTGCTTGATCCTCATTTGGTCCTTCTACAATGAGCATAAACAATTTCGGATATTTAAAAAATCCAAAAAAAATGTTCAAATATATAATCCATCTTTCCTTATTCCCGACAAAAAATTCACTCTCACGGTGCTGTCGTATGTAGTTATCGTTACGACCTTATGGATACTGCTTATCTTTGGTTTAACGGATATCGTTTATAAGCACTGGTTTGCGTATGTTTTTCCCATTATGCTCACCACCATATTCTCTGGCGGTAAAATTAATTATTCAATTGGTGAAGATGGCGTGTACCATGCAAAAACAGTCATTCCTTGGGAGGATGTTGTTTATTATCAATTGACGGAAACAGATCCTTTCCATACGAAATTTTCACTCGACATTCATACAAAACATCAGGTTCTTCGCGGAGTAGTTCATGCCGATTCCRAAAAAAAATTACTTGTGCTGCTTCGAAATGTTCCGACTTCAGGTAATGCAGATGAAATCACAACTGAATAGGACGGGCTATTTTCCAATATAAAAAAAACAAAAACAGCAGCCCTCGGGAGTCCCATGGTCTACTGTTTTTCGCTTTTAAGCCCTTATACCCGCGCACGAATTCCATCTATATAAGCCTTTGACTCCGCCATCTGATGCTCTTTCGCTTCTTCCATGATGATGTGTACATGCGGCTTATATTGATTCAAAAGCTTCATATACAGCTCATAATTCATCTGTCCGAGGCCAGCAGTTACAGTAGCCAGCTCGCCACTCCCGAGCAGCATGCGATCCTTCGCATGAGCCGCGATAATACGATCACCGAGCAGCTCGAACGCTTGTTCAATGACCTCATCCTGCCTCGCAAAATTAGAAGATGTCAGCAGATTGCCAGGATCAATAACGACACCGATATTGGAGGAAGGAACCTCCCCCAGCATCCGAGCCAGCTCAGGAGCCGTACCAATTAAATGGTCGTTTGCCGCTTCTAAACCGACAAAGACGCCCCACTTCTCAGCTTCCTCTACTAACTCCTCTAATGTCGCCTTCATCACGGACCAATCTCGGTCTGTGTAGTCTCCGCCTTCATTCCGTCCCGTTTCCGCAGCTACCATTGGCGCTCCGAAATACTTCGCATAACGCAGCAGCTCCTTGAATCGATTCACATTGGCACGGCGCAGCTGCTCGTCTCGTTCAAATAAATGAACATAGCAGCCAAGCACCGAAATCGAAACGCCATGCTTATCGAACTGCTCGCCGATTGCATTCGCAAGGCCTGGGCTTAAGTTCCCAGGCTTGCTGAAATCGACATCGCTAATCGCCTTCCACAAAGCTAGCTGCACATGGCTGAAGCCGCTCTCCGCAACCTTAGGAGCAAGCTCCTTGTACGGCAAGCTTCCGAATAAATGAGCGAGTACACCGACTGACATCTGATCGTCTCCTTCAAATTTAGGCGCTGCCCTCGAGTGCGACATCCACCTTCGGCGCGTACACTTTTTTGGCTAAATAAGATTGCGCAATCATGAACAACCCACCTGTTACCCAGTAAAGTGAGATAGCTGCCGGTGCCGATAGAGCGAATACGCCCATCAGTATCGGAGATAGGTAACCCATGAAAGCCATCTGCTTCTGCTGTGCAGCATTCGCATTGGGCTGCGTCGTCTGCGAAACCTTGAATTGTACAAAATAAACGAGCGCTGCGATAATCGGCAGCACAATGTCCGGCGAGCCTAGCTTAAACCAAAGAAACGAATGATCCGCCAGCTCTGGCGTAAGCTTGATTGCGGAATATAGACCCATCAATATCGGCATTTGAATGAGCATTGGCAAACACCCGATAGCGAGCGGATTCACCTGATGCTTCTGGTAAAGCTGCATCGTTTCCTGCTGCAGCTTCTGCTTGGATGCTGCATCTGACTTGTTTTTGTATTTATCTTGGAGCTGCTTGAGCTCCGGCTGAAGGATAGCCATCTTTGTTTTCATCTGGTTCTGAGAGCGATACTGGCGCATCATGAGCGGCAGTAGAACAAGTCTGATCATAAGTGTAATGCCAATAATCGCAAAACCGTAATTTCCGCCAAACATATCAGCCAGATATTGAAGCACCGCTGATAATGGGTAAATGACATAGTGGTTAAAAATACCCGGTGTATTTCCATCAATCGTTCCACTAGCCGTACTACAGCCGCTTACTAGAAGCAGCCCTGCCAGCATCAAACCGGCCATTAATACACGTCCGTATTTTAAAGAAGTGAATACATTGTTCGTTTGCATAAAAATCCTCCTCGTTTGTTTGAAAATAGCTGAACAAACGAGTTGGAACAGTCTGCTATGTCCTCATCTGGCGATTCTTTCCGCTTTACCTTGCGAACTAACCAATGATGCAGCGGAATTGAACGAATCAATACCTGCGGCAGCAAACTATACATTATACTTACAACCTGATTCCGTTCCCAGTACTCATAGGCACCAGAATGCAAATGCGAAGCGTAAGCATAAGCTAATGAACAAAGTAGGCTGATCGAAATGAGATACGGTATGATGTCATGCAGTTCAAGCTCGAACAATGTACTCACCTCCCTTCATCTGAAAATAGTTTTCTTTCTATCTGGATATTATAACAGTAATTCTGATCAAATGACGACTGTCAAAATCTCGAATATGCAAACAAAAATGGCAGGCACTAATTTCTTCAATAAATGCAGTCTTTTCGCATAAATAATTCAGCATAAATATAAGTGGGTACTAATAAATATGCTGAAATTTTCACAAAAGCGGCTCTTTGGTTATTTACAAAGGATAGGGAACACCATATAATTTCTAATGTTGCAGGCACATACGGCTGAAACAGAGCTATTTTATCTATATACATTCATCTCGTGATGACAGATAAGCCTGTTAAACCTATCAACTTAGAAGAAAGAGGACATCATGAATCGAAAAAAGCTCAAAGTCATTTATTTATCGCTTATTGTCTTTACGGCTCTGCTAGTCGGACTTGGACAAGCCTTCCCTATGGGGAAAAGCAGCGCTTATTCCGTTAGTGCAGAGAGTGCATCAAGCACCACAGTTAATGGTCAAAAAAAGAAACTCATAATGGGCACATCCGCCGATTATCCACCTTACGAAAGCGTCGATGCCAAAAACAACGGCGAATTCGTTGGATTGGATATCGATATAGCCAAGTATATCACTAGTCAGCTCGGATACGAACTGGAAATCACACACATGGATTTCAATGGGCTTGTTGCTGCGCTTCAGACCGGCCGAGTCGACTTCGTCATGTCCGCAATGTCCGCCACGGATGAGCGCAGGCAAAATGTCGATTTCTCTGATACGTATTACGCTGCCCGCAATACGATTGTCTCAAAGAAGTCTGCACCGCTCGAAACAGAAGCTTCTTTATCGGGTAAACTAGTCGCGACGCAGCTTGGCTCCACACAGGATCTTTACGCAGAAACGATTGAAGGAGCCACGCTTAAGAAGCTTAATAAGATTCCAGATCTTATCCAAGAGCTGAACTCCGGACGTGTCGATGCGGCTATCGTAGAAGACGCTGTCGCCATTGAGATGACCAACCTTAACCCGGGTTTGGCGATGCATTTCCTGCCAGCTGAATCGGCGGAAAATGGTTACGCCATTGCATTTCCTAAGAAGTCCACTATTGTGAACGAGTTTAACGGTGTCCTCTCCGAAATGAAGGACGATGGCAAGCTCGATGAAATCGTACAGAAATGGTTTGCTGCTGAAAAGGAACAATCCAATTCTCTGCTTAATTTGAACATCGACTTCAGTATACTGAAGGGATACACTCCTTATATTCTAAAGGGTGTATATGTCACGCTGCTCTTCACCCTTGTCTCCGCATTGTTCGGACTTGTGTGGGGTACGGTGCTTTCCCTATTCAAAATTTCCGGCATTAAGCCGCTCGAGTGGTTCGCAACCGCTTATACATCTATTTTCCGCGGCACGCCGCTGCTTGTACAGCTGACCATTATTTATTATGCAACGCCGCAGTTATTCAATTACGATATACCTGCGTTAATGGCTGCCGGCCTTGCCTTCGGACTCAATTCAGCTGCCTATTTGTCTGAAACGATCCGCGGCGGCATAATGGCCGTGGACAAAGGGCAGCGTGAAGCTGCCATTGCACTCGGCATTCCGTACCGGAAGATGATGCTTCGCATTATATTTCCGCAGGCACTTCGTAATATTTTGCCGGCGCTCGTGAACGAATGTGTTGCTTTGCTTAAGGAATCGTCACTCGTATCGGTCATTGGGGTATCGGATTTGATGCGCCGTGCAGATGTAGTGCGCTCCACTGAGTTCCGCTCCATCGAAGTATTATTATTTATAGCTGCGATCTATTACGTGCTTGTGCTTGTCTTAACATCGTTTGCTCGAATGCTTGAAAGGAGGCTGCGCCGCAGTGATTAATGTAACCGACTTAACAAAAACCTTCGGCAAAAACCAAGTGCTAAAAGGAATTACAACAACCGTTGAAAAAGGAGAGGTCGTTGCTCTAATCGGACCATCCGGCTCAGGGAAATCCACCTTTCTACGTTGTTTAAATATGCTGGAGACACCGACTTCCGGCGAGATTACAATAGATGGAACAGCTATTACCGATCCCAAAACAAATATTGCCCGCGTGCGGCAGCGGATCGGCATGGTATTCCAGCATTTTCACCTATTCCCGCATATGACCGTGATCGACAATATTACGTTTGCTCCGATTCAGGTCAAAGGAGTATCGCAGCAGGAAGCCCATAAGAAAGCGATGGAGCTGCTAGCTCGCGTAGGTCTCTCGGACAAAGCAGATAGTTATCCATCCCGCTTATCCGGCGGTCAGAAGCAGCGCGTTGCGATCGCAAGAAGCTTAGCGATGGAGCCCGACATCCTGCTGTTCGATGAGCCAACCTCTGCGCTAGATCCTGAGATGGTCAAAGAGGTGCTTAATGTTATTCGCAGCCTTGCGGACAGCGGCATGACGATGCTTATTGTTACGCATGAAATGAAGTTTGCCCGCGAAGCTGCGGACACGATTTATTTCCTAGATAACGGCAAGCTTGTTGAAAAAACGAAGCCTGAGCAGTTTTTCACTAAGCCTCAAAGCGAGAGAGCTGCACGTTTTCTGGAGCAGGTGCTTTAAATAAGCTTATTAAGGATAACAGGTGCTAAGCGCACATTTAAACAAAGCTCTGCGGCTCACTCTGCCGCAGAGCTTTCTCTTTTATCCGCTACTCCTTCCGATCAACAAGCGACTCCATCTCAACACATGCCATAATGAAAGCGCCGACGCCGTGCAGATCGTTCTGACTTGTTGGGCGCGTGACGTAGTTTTCATAATCGCCAGCCGAGGTGCCGATGCAAATATCCGGCAGGATGAAATGCCCCTGCTCGTCAGCCTGCACCACTCGAACAAGCCCTTCAAACCCGCGCCTTGCCGCATCCAAGCACTCAGCTCCGACAAGGCCAAGCTTGTAAGCTCTTGCGAGCGTATAAACGAACAAGCAAGTAGAAGAGGTTTCCAGCCAATTATCAGCCAAATGGCCTTTGTCCACGACCTGATACCAGAGTCCGCTCTCTCCATCCTGATACTTAATCAGCGACCGGGAGAAATCAGCCAGCACGGCTTCCAGCTCAGCACGTCCCGATTCGCCTTCCGCTATTTCATCAAGAAACTGAGCCACTGCAAGACCGTACCAACCAAGTGACCGACCCCAAAACTCTGGAGAACAACCGGTCTCAGGATCTGCCCAAGGCATCTGCTTGCTCTCATCCCAAGCGTGATAGAGCAGCCCCGTCTTCTCATCCCTCATATAGCGGCGCATCAGCCGCTCTTGATGCAGCACCATTTCGCGCAGCCCTATGTCTCCGTAGGCGTTGGCATATTTTAGCGCAAATACTCCGCCCATATACAAGCCGTCCAGCCACATATTGTAGGCATATTTATCCTTGTGCCAAAAGCCTCCCTCCGAGGTGCGGTGCAGCGTGTCGAACAGGCCGCGCAGCTTATCGGCTGCGACTTTGTATTTTCGCTCATCGCCTTGTTCATCTAAACGGAACAATAACAGCCCCACTTGGATAGCATCCAGCTCGTCACGGGCAAAATCAAAGTTGCCGCATTCATCCACCAGCTTGTCTACGTAGCGCTTAATATAAGCAGCGTAACGGTCATCCCCCTCCGCCTGCCACAGCATCTCCATCCCGCAAAGAAACACGCCTTGGTGATAATGCCAGCGGCCGGCAGGAGGAAGCTTTTCTGGCAAATAAGTGTCCATTAAAGAATCGCAAGCGGCTCTCGCCCAATCGATAGGTGTCCATTTCACATCATTTCGCATCCAAACAGCACTCCTCTCCATTTTCCACTGTTACAGTCCAAGCTCAAACAACATCACCCTTTAATCGAGCCCAGCATCGCACCTTTAGCGAAATGCTTTTGCAAAAACGGATATACGATCAGAATAGGCAGCGTCGCTACAACGATGACAGCCATCTTCACCGTCTGATCCGGCGGCGGAACCGCTGCATCCAGGTCGGAGCTGTAGTCTAGGCCGCTAGCCAGCACGACGATTTGGCGGAGCAGCACCTGAATTGGCCATTTGGCGCTGTCATCCAAGTACAGAATCGCACTGAGATACGTATTCCAATAGGTGACCGCGTAAAATAATGAAATGGTAGCGATCGCGGGCATCGATAGCGGGAGCACGATACGGAACAAGATGCCGAAGTCGTTGCAGCCGTCGATTTTGGCAGATTCCTCAAGCCCTTCGGGTATATTTTGAAAAAAGTTTTTCAAAATAATAAGGTTGAACGCACTGATTGCCGACGGAATAATGAGCGCAGCATAGCTGTCGATCAGCCCCATCTCGCGCACAACAAGAAATGTCGGAATGAGCCCGCCGCTGAACAGCATCGTAAATACGACGAGAAACATAATTCCCTTGCGTCCGTCGAGATCTCTTCGGGACAAGCCATAGGCCATCAACGCTGTTGTGAACATGCTGAACAGGGTGCCGACGATCGTAACGCCGGTCGATACCGTCATGGCACGAAAAATCATATTGGTCGAGAAAATGAATTTATAGGCATCAAAGCTCCAAATCGTCGGCACGAGGATGAACTTCTTCATCGCCATCTCGGCGCTTGTGGTGAATGATCCGGCAACAACATGCAGAAACGGAAGCACCGTAACGAGCGCAATAATGGCAAGGAGCGTGAAGTTCACAATGGAAAATAGCCGCCCGCTAAACGTTTTATCCTCTACCATGCTGAATCCTCCTTAAGTTTTTGTAGTGAAGCTTCTGGCGACTTCGACCTTCGATCTTCAAACGCCTTACTCTAATAGATGCCTTCCTCGCCCATCTTCTTCGCGAGTCTATTGGCCGTCATTACAAGCACAAGCCCGATAAAGGATTTGAAGAAGCCAATCGCCGTGCTGTAGCTGAATTTCCCCTGTCTAAGTCCAGCTGTATAAACATAGGTGTCGATAATCTCAGCAACCTCGCGATTCATCGAGTTCAGCAGCAGGTACACATGCTCGAACCCAAGCTCAAGCACATCGCCGATCTTTAGAATGAGCAAAATAATAATAACGCTGCGAATGGCAGGCAGCGTAATATGCCATACCTGTCTAAGCCGGCCCGCTCCATCCATGCGCGCTGCCTCATAGAGGCCAGGATCGACGGAGGCGATGGCCGCCAAATATATGATCGTTCCCCAACCCGCTTCCCGCCAGATCACCTGAATGATATAGGTTGGTCTGAACCACTCGGGACTGAGCAGGAAATTGACTTTTTCGAATCCAAAGTACTCCAGCAGCTCGTTCACGATACCGCCGTCCGACGTTAGCATGACGAAGCTGATCGACACAATAATGACCCATGACATAAAATGCGGCAAATACACAAGCGTCTGAAACGTCCGTTTGAAAAAAGAGAATCGAACCTCGTTCAGCATAAGCGCCAGCAGGATCGGGATCGGAAAATAAAATAATAAATTCATGCCAAACAGCAGCAGTGTATTCGTTAAAATGTTCAGAAAATCAGGCTCCGTGAACAAACGTTCAAAATGCTTGAAGCCAACCCACTCACTCCCGCCAATACCCTTGAACGGCTTATAATCTTGAAAGGCAATAGCAAGCCCAAACATCGGAATATATTTAAAAATAATAAAGAAAAGCACGCCCGGCAGCAGCATGACATAGAGCCATTTGTTTTTCCAAAGCCGCTTCTTAAGCTCGCTCGTTCTAGGCTGAGGTACCCTTGCCAGTTGAACCGCGTTTTCCTGATGAGCTTCTTGCATATGGGTTCTTCCTTTCCACGGGAGGTTATAGAGACTGCTCGAGCATGCGAGCAGCCTCTATGGGCTATTCTTTATTTTTTGTAAGCAGTATTGTATTCCTCGATAATCTGAGCCCCGCCGCGCTTCTTCCAATCCTCAACCGCTTTGTCGAATCCAGCCTTATCAATCGATCCATAAATATATTTGTAAGTGGCATCCTTTATAATTTCCTGAAGCTCCGTGCCCTTCTCGGTATACGTTTTCGAATCAAGCGGCGCAGTAGGATCGGCAATGGCGATCTTCTCGTTCTCGATAATGAGCTGCTCCGCATGAATTCTCGCCGGAAGCTCGTGGAAACCATCGTACATGCCGTTTGTTTCCGGCTCGCCAATAACGCTGTCCTTAAAGCCTTTGACCTCGCGCTCCGTCAGCTCTTTATCTGCCGATGCTTTAGCCTTGCCATCCACTACCGTATAATGAGTACCTTCAATGCCCCAGAACATCATGTTCGCCACTTCCGGCGTCATCAGCTTATCGAAGTAAGCCAAAATCTTCTTCAGCTCAGCTTCATCTTTAATTGCAGATTTCGGGAATAACGCTACGTTGTTGTAGCCCGGAATGGACCACGATGCCAGCTTCCCGTCTGGTCCGGCGATCATGCTGTGTGTATCAACGACTGCGGTCGGCACGTTTTTAACAAGGTCCTTCACTAGTGAGTCGACATCCTGCATGGAGCCGATGTATACGCCTGCCTTGCCGCTCGTGAACATATTGACCTGATCTGTTTTGCTTGTCGCTGCAAAGTCTACGTTCATCGCTTTGGCGTCGCGAATTTTTTTGATAAAATCCATCGTGGCTGCATATTCAGGCGTCGTAAACTCTGGAACAAGCTGGCCGTCCCGCTCACCCCAGTTGTTCGGCGTGCCGAACCATGCGGAGACCGTTTTGAACGCACCATATACGAGATCGTTCCGATCAGCTAATCCAATCGTGTCCGGCTTGTTGTTGCCATCCGGGTCGCCCGTCGTAAATTTCTCCATCATCGTAAACAATTCATCCACGTTAGCCGGTGCGGCGATGCCAAGCTTATCTGCCCAGTCCTTGCGATAAATAATGCCTTGGCGAGCCAGCGGTCTGCCGATGTATAGCGAATATAGCTTGCCATCCACTTTTGTATTGTTCAAAATCTCTTCCTTCAGCTTGCTCAGGTTAGGAAACTCGCTGAAATAAGGGCCAATTTCCCAAAACTGACCGTCTCTGATCGCTTCTTTCATTTGAACGAAGGTCGCTTGGTTCTTCAAATAAGTAACCTGCGGCAGCGAACCCGTCGCAAAGGATGCGTTCAGCTTCTCCTCATACGTGTCTGCGGGAAAAAATTGATACGTTAGTTTGGTGTTTGTCAGCTTCTCCAGCTCATTTTTGATTGTATCTGGCGGTGTCTCTGCGATGTTAAGAGGCAGCATGATCGTAATTTCAGTCGGCTTCTCCGGCTCTGCCGGTTTGTCTGTCTCTTCCGTCTTTGCTGCGCTGTCATTGGTTGCTGCTGGCGGCGTATTATTTTTTCCATTATTGCTGCCGCTAGAACAAGCTGCGAGCAATAAACTAAATGTCAAAACTACGCCCATCAGAATCGAAAACGATTTTTTCTTCATACAGCGTTGACCTCCATATATCGTTTTGGTTGCTACCTCTTCAAGCTACCACCTGGAGGAAGAGTGCCGAAACAATCATTTGTTCATATGGCGTATCGTTCTAGAGGCATCTGAGCTAATGATTATTGCCGCTTCTGGTGACACTTTTGTTAAATGAACACAACACAAAAAGGGTGAAGATCGCTCTTCACCCTCAAATCATGTGTTTTATATGAAATGGCACTTATTGCATAGCGCCCCTTACTTCCAAGCGGAAACCTTGATCTTCTTATATTTGTTTACGAATCGTCTCTCCAGCTTCTTAAAAAAACCTTGGGACTTTTTCTCTTCTTGTATGTTTTGAATACCTCGGATAAGCAGTTTGTATCTCCATTCGTTGTCGTAACCCAGCTTATGTACTTCTTGAAAAAAATCAGTTTTCATCTTAAGTCACACTCCATGTCGTCTTTTTCAATTCTGCCATCCATCAACAACGTAAAGCAGATTTTTATTATATACCGTCGTTCTATCCAATTTCTAAACAAATATAAACAATTTGCGAGTTATTTCGACAATTCTATAAAATATTCTTCGAAAAATCGATACTTTTACCTAGTTCTTTATACTCACAAATTTGTTTTTTTATTTTTTTGCTCAAAAAAATTGAGCAGCTTTGCAGGGAAGATATTACCTGCAAAGCTGCTCTATACATCGTTTTATTGCCCACTTATTGCTTCTTGAAATACGCATCCGTATACTCGCTAATCATTAAGCTGCCTCCGCTGCRCTTCCAGCGTTCGACCTCCTGATAAAATCCTTCCATACTAATCTGTCCGAGAATATATTTGTATGTCGCGTCGGAAATGATTTTGTACAGCTCCATGCTCTTCTCATCGTAAGTCTTCGATTCAAGGCCAATGACCTTGTCCGTCACGAGAAACTTATCGTTATCTGCGCTGAGACGCTCCGCCATCTCCCACATCGTTTCTTTCTCTGCTACCTTCCGTACATTCGGATTGCTTAGATCGGCAATCATAAGCGGATAAAGCGCGTTGACCTCTGTTACGCGCAGCTGAGACGTCTCTTCAGGCAGTTGAACCTCTTCACCCTCCAGAAGATAGTGCTTGCCTTCGATCCCGTACCGCATAAGATTGGCAACATCCTTATCCATCGTACGATCGAAGAACGCAAGCTGCTCCAGCAGCTCCTCTTCCGTCCGAATCGCCTTTTTGGAAAATAAATAAAGCCCGTTATAATTCGGAATCGACCAAACACGATACCCTTCCGGTCCTTGAATACGATTCACCAAGGTGAAGCGCGCAGCAGGATTGATCTGCTTCGCTTCATCCGAGAGCCGCTGCACGTCGGTCATGCTCCCGATATATACGCCTGCTGCGCCTCGTATAATGTTAGCCCGCTGCATCTCCTTGCTCGTTACCGCAAAATCCGCGTTTATAAGCTGCTCATCGTACAGCTTCTTCATGAAATTCATCGTATCCATGTAGGCTGCCGTTTCGAACTCTGGAACTACCTTCTTATCGACGATACCCCAGTTGTTCGGCGTGCCGAAATAAGAGCTCAGCGTCTTAAAGGCCCCAAATACCAAATCATTACGGTCAGCCAGCCCGACGGTATCCTTTTTTCCATTGCGGTCCGGGTCACCGAGCGTAAACTGCCGAATGACCTCATACAGCTCCTCAATCGTTCCAGGCTTGTCCAGCTTGAGATTATCCAGCCAGTCTTCCCTTATAATCACGCCTTGCCTAGACGATGGCCGCTCCGTATAAAGCCCGTATATGCCGCCATCTATTGCGGATTGTTCCAAAATACCGCTATTCAAATGCCTTAAATTCGGGAACCGCTCCAAATAAGGGCCGATCTCCCAGAAAGAGCCCGAGCGAATGGCATTTTTCACAAAAATATAATCAGTATGCTTCACGAAAGTCGCCTTCTTCAGCGAATTTGTGGAGAGAGCTGTGTTCATTTTATCTGTGTAAATGCCGTCCGGTACCCAGTTAATATCAAAAATAAAAAGGATAAGCAGCACGACAAAAAAGCGACAGCCTGCGCGTACTCCTATGTTCCGTGAATGGATAACCACCTTAATCCCCCTTGTCTTATCAGCCTTTTCTCTTCATAATCTAAGGAAATGATTATTTGCGCGATAGATGATTATTGCTCAAAATGTATGCGTTTACTAAAATAAAGCTAATGCTCGCTCATTACTAGACAAGGTGTTGATAGCTGTGCGATCTTTAACCTTTTTAAGCAAGATGACGATCTTCGGCTTTCTGCTCAGCACGCTTCCCGTCATTTTTATCGGCGCATTCTCGTATGCGACCTCTTCCAGTGAAATTCAGAAAAATGTAAACCGCGGGAAAATGCAGCTTATCATGCAAATCAACTCCAATGTAGAGCAGAAATTGACGACTGTCAACCACACGCTGAATCAGGTTATCAACTCGACCGTGCTCAAAAAAGCGATGAATCAGCCGCTAACCGTCAACGATTTTGTAATGTATGATGACCTGCGGAACGAGATCCGCCATATGCAATCCTTTGACACCAAGCTTGAGGATGTCATCCTGATCAATGAGCGCCATAACTGGATGATCAAAAATTCCGGACTATATTCATTTGAACAATATGCTTATTTCGATGAGCTGTCCAGCCTTATGCATATGCCTGAAGGAACCTCATGGGTGCTTAACCCGTCCAGCTGGTTTTATAGTGAAGAAGCCGCGGAAAGTGCTGCTTGCAGCTACAGCATCAGCCTCGTGAAGAAGCTGCCGACGAATGGGCTTGAAAAATACGGCTTGGCGCTCGCCAACATTCCGACCTGCAGCTTGCAGGAGCTGCTTAAGAGCGAAGAGGACCCTTTTTCGACCATTATGATTTTGGATGATCAATACCTTATTCTGCTCCATCCCGACCAAGCGTTGATCGGCAAGCCTGTGCTCGAGAGCGGACTGCATATGGGACAGCTCACTGAGCCCTCGGGGCAGTTTACACAATCGATTGAACAGAAGGACTATTCAGTCACCTATTACCGTTCCGACCTTAACGGCTGGATCTATCTCTCTGCCACGTCCATTGCCGGCATGACGAAGGAATCAAATAAAATTGGCACGTATACACTTTATGTATGTCTATTTATGCTCACGCTATCCATGCTGCTCGCTTGGATCGGCTCACGGCATATGTATTCGCCAATTCAATTGCTGCTGAATCAAATCGGCGAGCGTCTGACCGACATTCAGAAGCGGAAAACAAATGAATTTCAAGCGATTGGCGAACGCGTCACCCATTTATTCCAGTCCAAAACCGAGCTTGAAAAAGAGGTTAGGCAGCATATTCATCAAGTGCGCACCTTCTTCTTCATGAAAGCCTTCCAAGGCAACATCAAGTCAAGTGAAATCCCGGAAAAGCTGGCTCAATTCGGCTATGGCTCTCAGCTAAAAGAGTGGAAAACGATGGCCGCGATTACGCTGCAAATTGACTTTCAAGGCAACAGCCGTTACTCCAAAAGTGATTTGGAGCTGCTCCTATTCGCTGTCCATAACATCATCGAGGAGCTTATTCCCTTCGAGCAGCGACTCGCCCCGATCATTATGGATCAAACGATTGTGACGATTATCGGCAGCGCAGAAGTGGGCAAGGACGCTTTCCACAATGCAAAATACGCGTTAACGGAGCATCTGCAGCAGCAGATCGCTAGCTACCTAAACGTTCAGGTCAGCATTGGCATGAGCTTGCCGTTCGACTCCTTCTCATCGCTGTCGACAGCGTATAGAGAAGGCCTTGAGGCACTGAAGCAGCGCATGAAATTAGGCGAAGGCATCATTATTCAGTATGAGAATGTCAATGCCGGCAAACATTATTTGAATCTCAACTACCCAGGACATATCGAGAATGAGCTTATTGATGCGATTAAGCTGGCCGAGAAGGATAAATCGAAGGAGCTGCTGCGAGCTTTTTTGCAGGCGGTATTTGTCGTGGAGCTATCGCCGCAGGAATATCAAATTCCGCTTGCCCGGCTGCTCAATAATCTGTTGATCGTTATGCAGGAATCAGGCGTAAGCCTTAATCAAATCCATCCGTTAAAGGGTTCCCTGCTTGAGGAGCTGCTTGAGCTGCATACCTCTGCTGAGATCGATGACTGGTTCTGGACCAGCGTTGTTTATCCGATGATCAACATATTCAAGGATCGTCAGGAGGCGCAGTACCACAACATTTCGGAGAAGATCATTGACCTCGTGCAGCATCTGTACGACACCGACCTTACGCTAGAAGAATGTGCATCGCGGCTCCACTATAATGCCAATTATTTAAGCAGCGTTTTCCGCAAGGAGACGAATTATTCGTTTAGCGAGTATTTGTCGATGTACCGTTTCAAAATGGCAAAACAATGGCTCGCCGATAGCGAGCTGCCAATTAAAGACATCGCTGCAAAGCTGTGTTACAATAATCCGCAAAACTTCATCCGTTCCTTCCGCAAACAAGAGGGAATTACTCCAGGGCAATACCGCTATAAAAAACGCAGCGGATAGCCGATAAAAATAATGAAAGCTTTTGGAAAATAAATGCTCTTCAATATGAATGGGAGGCTTTACGCATGACACAACGACCGTCACGGGATGAATACTTTGATTATTATGAACAGTATATCGGCCTAGTAGGCGAAGGATCTGTTACGGAATGGCTTACAAAACAGCTCGCAAGCACAACGGAATTGCTTTCCGATATTCCCGAGGAGCAGGCTAATTACCGCTATGCGGAAGGAAAATGGACGCTTAAGGAAGTCATCGGTCACATCTCGGATAATGAGCGCGTCATGAGCTACCGTTTGCTTCGAATCGCACGGGGTGACAAGACACCTCTTGCCGGCTATGATCAGGACGAATTTATGAACGGCGCCACCTTTCAAGAATGGTCTTTATCACAAATTATCGAGGACTACATCTCGGTTCGCCGGGCTACTCTCGCTTTGTTGCGCGGCTTGTCGGATGAAGCATGGCTTCGCATTGGCGTAGCTAATGGCGGCAATATCTCCGCTAGAGCTCTCGCTTATATTATTGCAGGACACGAGATTCATCATTTGAACATCGTTCAGAACAAGTATTTAGGAAAATAAATCGTATTCGCTAATTCGCTCGTTAACCTAATGAGAAACTAGATAAAATCCTATATGTAAACCTTTTATTATGATAAAATGGTTAACATATAGGATTTTTTTGCATGAGGAGCGGTACTTTTATGACGATTCGATTACGAGGACACCATCTGCTTTGTTTACTAGGCTACCGAGGTATGGGTTATTCGGATGATTTCTGCGTCAATATGACTGCCATTTACGAATTGCTGCTCGCAAAGCCTGACACTGAAATCGAAATTATTTTAGGCCCAGACGATGTTTGCAAAGCGTATCCGCCGGACAAAGCCTATCATTGCGAGGGAACCGTCTACAGCTTGGATGCAGCGATACTCGCAAAGCTTGGGCTTGAAGTATCTGAGCGAGGAAGCTGGCAATCCATATGTGACCGCGTAGCCGAAACGATGGTGCCTGAGGACATCAGTCATCTATGCACGACCTGCCCTTGAGAGAAATATGGCGTCTGTGCGGAGGGTGTTGGCCTCGTTATACAAGGCAAGCCTTTGCCTAAGGTAGATAGTAAGTAGACCTATGGAGAAAATATCGATGCAGCTATGCAATATTCGTAACAAACGAAATACAGCTAAATAGAACTAATTAAATTTTTATTTTCCACAAGGCTGCGCTCAAACTAGCGCAGCCTTTTATTTAGTGCGCAAAACAAGCTGCTTAATGCCTAATTTTTAGTGCAATTCCCACTATGCTTATTAAAATATAGTAAAATAGAAGGTGCTGCTATTTAAATTTCCGGAGGAATATTAATCATGAATGCTGGTCTTTCTATATTTCAAAAGCTGATGCTAGGGCTACTGCTCATGTTCTTCTTAATCATCATTATTTTCTGGATTATATATCGGCTTAATGTAACGGACATCCAAGAAGAACTAAAGAAAAACAAAATTGGTGAAGTCAAATTCATGACCTCGCAGCTTTCCACACAGTTCGAGCAAGTCCTTATGAATACGACGACCATGTCTGAAGACCATTCGGTCAGAGGATATCCCTATGTCCTGCAATTCGGGGATGCCTATTCCAAGTACGAGGCGAAATTAGCTATCATTGACAAGCTCGCTCTCAACAGTGCCTCTACATCCTGGAACAACACGATCACTCTCTACTATCCAGATTTTAAGGAAACCGTCTCTTCCGACAGTACATTATCCTTCTCAACCTATAATCCGCCCTCCCAACGGCTGAATAAGTGGGTCGTGCACTGGAAAAAGGACGGTTCAGGCTATTATTCTAATTTGACCCGCAGCCATATCGGTCCATTGCTTATTGAAACGAGAGTGTCTTTGGATAATCTACTTAAAATGATGAAGCAGTACTCATCCGGAACCCCTTTGCTTTATGATTCTTTTAACAAAACGATTATCCAAACTGGTAATTCCCCTCTACTAGAGGATACGACAGGTCGAATTATTCCGTTAATTGAGGGCAAGAGCGGCTTTTTATCGGTCGACGACAACGGAACTGAATACCTGCTCAACTATATGAAATCTGATTTGCTTGATTTGTATTTTATAGATTACCACCCTATGCGTCAGTTCATTGAGCCTATTTCTCAAAATAATATTCTTTTTATATTTTCCATCATTGTGCTGCTGCTTATTTCACTTATTTATAGCCTCGTGCTGCGCAGGCAAGTTCAGGCACCTGTTATTGTACTAAGGAAGGCTATTGACAAATTTGATCGCGGCGATTTTTCTAGTCGTGTCATCGATCTTCATGCAACCGAGTTCAGAATGCTTGGCAACTCCTTTAATCGTATGGCCGAGAATACGCAGCGGCTCATTGAGCAGGTGCTTGTTGCAGAGCTGGAAGTTACCGAAGCAAGGCTTAAGCAATACCAAGCTCAAATTAATCCCCATTTTTTGTATAACTGCTTGAATTATATTCAGAGCAAAGCCAGCATCGAGGACCATGAATCCGTAACTGCGATGACGCTTCATCTCGGTGCTTATTGCAGATACGTTCAAAAAATTGAAAATATTGATTCTACCATTAACGAGGAGCTTGTCTTCGTTGAGCACTATTTGTCCATTTTACAGCTGCGCAAACGGTCGATGACCTTCTCTATTGATATCCCACCAGCCATGTGTATGTATCGCTTGCCTAGAATGATCCTTCAACCGCTTGTCGAGAATTGCATTCAGCATGGCATAGAACCATCTCTGCATCCCGGTCTTATCAAAATTAGTGCGGATGAGGATGAGCAGTCCTTACGTATAGTGATTCAAGATAGCGGAGTCGGCATTGCGGAGGATAGACTCGCTCTCGTTAATCAGCATATCGAGGAACGCATATTTTCTGAGAATAAGGTAGGTACAGGCATGAGGAATGTACACCAGCGTCTCAAGCTATATTTTGGAAAGAGATCTGGGCTGACTATTCAATCAAAATTAGCCGAAGGAACTTGTTATATCATTACAATTCAGAAGAAGGAGGACAACTATGCTGCAGCTATTATTAGTTGATGACGAATCTTATGTAGTCGATGATCTAGAAATCGCCTTCCCCTGGACCAAATATGGGGTTGAAAAGGTATATACCGCTTATTCCGGCATGGAGGCGCTGCAGGTCATTGAAAGGAATTCTATTGATATTCTCATTACAGATATTGCCATGCCAGGAATGACTGGACTAGAGCTCATTACACGAGTTAAAGAATTCAATAAGGCAATCAAATGCATTCTACTTACTGGTTATGCAGAATTCGAATACGCCCAGGAGGCGATAAAGCAGGGGGTAGTAGACTATTTAATTAAGCCGCTTGATCATAATAAGCTTGGCCTCTGTCTTGAAGAAACGATAAATATCATGAAAAAGGAGATGGAGCAGACCGCATCCTACGAGCAGGCGTTATTCACATTCCGGGAGCATCTTCCTGTCATGAAGGACAAGCTCCTTAATGAGCTGCTGCAAGGCAAGAACTACTCTGAGGATGCTCTTGTCGACAAGCTTTCCAGCTTCTCACTGACCTATGGGAAAGACGATGATGTCTTTCTTCTTGTCATTCGTCTGGAGGAGCATTTCAACCGCTATGGCCAAAACAGCCTGCTGCTTTTCGAATATGCTGTGACAAACATTGCTTGCGAGCTGCTCGAGGACTCCTTCGAGACTTGGCATTGCCGAGATGCTTATGATTATCTTATATTTACGCTCAAAGCAAAGCAAACAGACGGGTTTCAGAACTCTGAAAGTCTTTTAAAGGAGCTTACCAGTCGTTCACTCCAATTGCATCGTAATGTGAATGAATACTTAGGGGGCGGGATATCGGTCATCCTTACCTATCCGRGAAAATTCAGCAGTGATCTTCGCCATATGCACGAGAATGCAGTGACAGCAATCAGAAAGCAGGTCGGAAACGGTACAGGCTATTTTCTAGCACTTACCGAGCAGCCTCCACAGGTATCCTACATTCGATCCATGAACGTATTATATGATCCACCTACGTTTATCCATCTGCTGGAAACCAGCCAATGGGACGGATTTGAAGACAGATTGAACCAAGTTGAGGAAGCATTCAGCGCTTTATCCGAGCAAACGGAAGAGCATCTGGATGCGATAAGTACGGTGCTCATGTCCTCCTTCCATTACATAGCTCATAGAAACAATGTTCTCCTGTCAGATGTAGCGGGAAATGCGCTTATGTATAGACAAACGTTCCGCTCACTTTGTCAGCTTATTGAATGGGCAAAACAGCTTGCCTTAACACTAAAGGAGAAGCTGGAGAAAGACGTTTCTAGCCAACAACAAGCAATTATTCGAGAGATCCAAGTATTTATTTCATCTCATCTGTCGACAGTCAGCCTTCAATCGATAGCCGATTATGTAGCCCTTCATCCTGTTTACGTATCCAAGCTGTTTAAGCAGCTGAGCGGCAGCAGCCTGAGCGAGTATATTCTCAGTGTGAAGATGGAGCATGCCGTTGCTTTGCTCCGAAATTCAACCGACAAGGTATACGAAATTTCTGATAAGCTCGGTTATTCAAATTCACAATACTTCATTAAGGTATTCAAGGAGCAGCATGGTATGACCCCTCAGGATTTTCGGGATAAGACCTAGTTGAATTAAATAACAGCAAGAAGGGCAGCTCATGAATGAGCCGCCCTTCTTGCTGTTATTTATTTTGTCTTAATTTCATCGTACCACTTGTTGACTTCTTCCGCTATTTTCGCTCCGCCTGAAGAATTATATCTTTCAACAAAAGCATCGAATTCATCAACCGAGGTTTTATTATAAATGATTTTGTTCAGTACTTCCTTCTCCAGCTTGCTTAGCATATCGCCTTTGGATAGCTGCGTCTCCGTAGGAGTACCAGTAAACATACTAGGCATAATAGCATCCTTCTGGTCAACAACAATCTTCGCCGCTTGCATTTGCTCTGGAATAGAGGTCGTAAGCGTCTCTTCATACGGCGTGGACGGCTTTTCACCGTTCGCTAGTTTTGCTAATCCGTTAATACGAAGAAAAGGAATAATGGCCCCATCAAAGGTTAGCGTATATCGTATGGCATCTACCCAACCGCCAGGAATTTTATCACTATCCTGCTCGCGATAAATCTCACCGTTCGGGCCAATATCATAGTCATACCCTTTCGCGAAGCCTTTAGAGAATGGACCATCCCCATCAGGGTTTGCCCAGTTGTCAAATAGGTAATTCTGATAGACGAAGAATGCATCTTTATTTTTCATGTTTTTATTGATAAGAACCGCACCTGTGCTAATTGGAGTTCCATGACGGCCAACCTTGCCATCAGGACCAGCTGGCAGAGGATATGGCTTATACTCAGAAGTAGGGACATTGGTTTTCAGATCTGGAATTGGCCAGCCTGTCATCCAATAAGGGCCAACAATGATACCTGATTTGCCAGCTGTGAAAGCTTCTGAGGCTTTTACTTCATCATACAGGCCCGACTCTTGGGAAATGTAGCCCTTCTTCATCCAATCCTGCAGCTTGGCGAGTGCAGGCTTCATCTCTGGCTGAATAGAACCATAGGCAAGCTTGCCATCGGCCCCTACGTTCCATTGGTTTGGCATTACGCCATACATGCCAAACACCCATCCTGTTTCAGACATCCAAGTATTCAGATTGTTTTTAAAGCCAACGGATAAAGCAGTGGTATCCTTCTTGCCATTTCCGTCCGGATCCTGATTAGTAAAAGCTTCCATTACCGTTTCAAGCTCATCGATCGTCTGAGGAGCCTTCAAGTTTAATTTTTTCAGCCAATCTTCACGGATATACATGACTGGATCATTATTGTAGGCATTCTCTAAAATCGGAATTCCCATTCGTTTTCCATCACGCATATACGGGTTCCAAACCGTAGGGTCCTGCGCCATCGCTTCTTTGTAGGTATCGGAAGCATATTTATCGAACAGTTCTCCTGCATCCGTAAACTGTCCACTCGAAATTAAATCAGCAATCAGCGTTGGATCGCCCCTGAATGAAATAATATCCGGCATTTCCTGCCCCGAGGTAAGCATCAGCCTAAGCTTCGTTTGGTAGGCATTGTTTTGATCGCTGACCGTCCATAAGTACTTAATATCAATACCCAAAGTGTCTTTCGCCCACTTTGTATGAACGTTATTATCAATATTTTCGCCATTTTTGAATTTTAAATTGGTTGTAATAGGGAAGACCGTCGTAATGGAAACAGGCTCCACATATTTTCCATTCTCGAACTTCGCTGAATAAAAGGAATCATTATCGGCCTTTTCTTCTGTTTGATCTTCTTTATTGCTGCCGCAGGCTGCAAGCGATGCCATCAGCATTGCTCCTGTCATAACTATAACAGCCGGCTTTTTCCATTTAGTTAGCATATCTTTATTTCCCCCAATTGAATTTATTTGGTTTGCTTTGACCCTTCCAACCAAATCATATATAGATCCTACTGTGCAGCAACACCCCTCTCATGAAGCAAATCCATTATTCCTTCACGGCACCAAGTACAATTCCTTTGACGAAAAATCTTTGAAGGAACGGATACACAAGGAGAATGGGTGCCATGCCGATAAAGATTTGAGCAGCCTTTACGGTTCTTTGTGAAATGTTTTCCAAATCCTCAGGTCGCACCGTCACTTTGCTGAAGTCTTGCTGTACGATAATGGTCTGCAGGAAAGTCGCAAGTGGATAGTTTTTATGATCCGTCATGAAAATTAGACCATCAAACCAGGAATTCCAATGACCAACCATTGAGAATAACGATAGTGTAGCAATTGCAGGCATCGATACTGGCAAATAAATACTGAATAGTGTTCTCAGATGGCCAGCTCCATCGATGAATGCAGCTTCCTCCAAATCCTTAGGCACCCCGCGAAAGAAATTAAGCAGGAGTATCATATTCCATACTGATACAGCTCCAGGAATGATAAGCACCCAAAGCGTATTCATCATGTTTAGCTTTTGAATAAGAATGTAGAAGGGAATCAAGCCACCGCTGAATAACATCGTGAAGACAAAAAACCACGTATATATACTTCTGCGTTTGAAATGTTGAGCTTCTTTAGATAGTGGATACGCCGCGAGCGTAACGAGTACCATACTGATCAGCGTGCCTAATGCAGTACGCTGAACAGCTACCCATAGAGAGCGAATAAAATTCTCATTCTCCAATGTCTTGCTATAGGCTTCAACCGTGAACTGAACGGGCAGCAATCCGACCAAATTAGCGTTCGCAGCCGCTTTCCCACTGAATGAAACAGCTAAAATGTGAATTAATGGAATAATACAAGCAATGGATAATATCGCTAGAAACGTATAGTTGATCACTGTGAATAATTTGTAGGCGTTTGATTTATGATACATTCTGTCGGTTCATCCTTTCTAGAAAATACGGTAATTGGCCAGTTTGTAAGCCAAGCGGTAAGCTGCGACGATAAGCACGAAGCCTACGACCGATTTGAAAAGCCCTATTGCTGTGGAGAATCCGAACTTGCCGTCTATGATACCGATACGATAGACAAACGTATCAATAATATCCCCTTTGTCGAAAACCAGTGCATTATACAGATTGAATATTTGGTCAAAGCCCGCATTCAATATATTGCCTAAAGAGAGTGTTCCAACCACGATTGTAATTGGGATAAGTGCTGGGATGGTAATGAACAAGGTTTGATGCCATCTGTTCGCTCCATCTACTTCCGCCGCCTCGTACAATGACGGATTAATTCCTGCAAGTGAAGCAAGGAATACGATCGTTCCAAATCCAAACTCCTTCCAGACATCGCTTACAACAACGATAAATCGGAACCAATTGCCGTCGCCGAGGAAGAATATCGGTTTTAAACCGAACACCGCGCCTAGAAACTGATTGACGAGTCCTTCACTGGACAGCATGTCCAGCAAGATGCCCCCTAAGATGACCCAAGAAAGGAAATGCGGCAAGTAAACCAGCGTCTGTACCGTCCGTTTGAAAGCCGCCTTTCTCACTTCATTGAGCAAGAGAGCGAAGGTAAACGGAGCGATGAGTCCTGAAACCATCTTCATTCCGGCTATAATAACGGTATTCCAAATGACTTGTACGTACTCTGGCGTACTGAAAAGGTAACGAAAGTGCTCCAAGCCAATCCAATTGGATTGGGAAAATCCTAGCCAAGGCTTGAAATCTTGGAAAGCAATTACGAGTCCGAACATTGGAATGTAAGCAAAGATTAAAGTAAGGATAACCGCTGGCAGCAGCATCGCATCCAGCACCAATGCCCTTTGCCATTTGGAGCGGCGATCCGTGCGTTGAGACAGCTGTGGGGCGGTCTCTGCAAGGGCATCTGCTGGCGTTATTGATTTCTTCATTTGTGTGCTTCCCTTCTGTTTGAATGACATAAATCCTATCTGTCCTATCGTCTGTTCTCATTATAAGTGGCACCTAGAGACGCTACTATGATAAATCATAAGCATCGATAACAAATTGTTAATATCCGAGCTGACGCTATTTGAATACAAATAAAACGCCAAGCCCCCTTCTATAGAAGAGAGCTTGGCGTCATTAAATCCATTCATTATTTGCTTGTATTCAGGATCATGAGCATATTATATAAAGCTTGAACTGACTCTGCTCGAGTAGTATGCTCACTAGGAACAAAACGATAATCACCCTTGCCCTTCATCATTCCATGCGAAGAAACAATAGAAACAGCGTTCTTCGCCCATGCCGAGATGTTAGCCTTGTCTACGTATGATAGCTCGACGTTAGACTCCTCTGGTTTCGTTTTTGCTTGGTATGCATAAGCATTGGCAAGCATAACCGCCATTTCTTCACGGGTAATGTTTGCAAGGGGAGCAAACCGGTCCACTGACACACCCTTAACAATCCCTGCGTGAAAGGCAGCATTAACAGCCGACGAGAACCATGTTCCTTCCGCAGCGTCTATAAAACTGGAGGACCCTTGCTCTTTAAGTCCAAGCATGCGTACCAATAGAACGGTAAACTCCGCTCGCGTAATAGGTTTGTCTGGAGCAAAAAGAGCAGCGTTTCGGCCATTCACAATCTGTTTTGCAGACAGCACCTTCAACGGCTCGTATACCCAGTGGCTTGAATTAACGTCACTGAAGTTCTTATCATATTCAAGCAGCGCGTACTTACTGAAATGCGCAAGAGCAACAGAGAAATGATTCGTTTTTTCGTCATTCTTCCCGCCTACATATTCCCATTTATTGGTCTGCTCATTCAGCATGTAAATGCCTAAGAGCGACTTCTTCATATTGGCTTCCGCTGAATAGGAGAAAGATAAGGTGACAGCTCCATCAAATGTGCCCGCCTTCATCTCAAGACCATCAACCGTTATTAAAGACAGTTCGAAGGACCAGCTTTCTCCGCCAATAAACTTAGCAGATAACCCTTGCTCTCCTTTTAGCTGCTGACTGCCTGTAGCTTCTTTAGCAGGCTCCATACGAAGCGACAGCTCAGCTCCATTCCGCAATTCAGGCTTCAACTGATCAATGAGGGGCTGGAGCACTTTTGAATCAATCGTTAGTGTAGCAGACCCTTTGGCTAGCTCCAGCTCTCTGCCTTTTAATAGACCAGCTAATTGAAGGGGCAGCCGTACTTGATGCTTACCTTCTGGTACGTTGATGCTTACCTGATTAGGCGACCCGTTCTGAAAATTCTCCTCAGTAATGGTCATCACAGGATCAGCAGTGCTGCCAGATTGCCCAGAGCTTCCAGGCTTGTCACCGCCATTATTGATGCCACTGTTATTTTCTGACTCGGCAAAAGTCAAAATGCCGAATTGGGAAGTATTTCTCCATGAATCGTTTGTTGGATCGTTCCATTTGGCGGTGCTGTGCACTCCTTCCCCCTGATCGTCATTCACCTGAATGTCCAGACCTATTACACTATCTGTATTCGGACGAAGCTCAGGCAGCGCGATCTTTACTTCCATGCGGTAGCCTTTCTCTGTTCTTACAACTGCGCTCTCAAGACGAGAAGGAGAAGCACTTCCAGCAAAGGTAGCTGCATTATCAATATTTATCCGATATTGTGCATCATCATATTGATAAGTTGATGTTCGTTGATGATTTTCATCGATAAAAATTTCGATTGAATCCTGCAGCCATGGCTGCGGATCATCTGATTTAAGCAGCGGATCGGTTACGTCGACTAACAGCAGCAGACTGTTATCCGTCCACATAGAACGAGCTTGAGCCGTTGCTTTGCTGTTATTATTAGTTAGATCCACAACGAATGGCTTTRCCTTTTCCCACTCGCTTTCCATTTGTCCATCAATACGTGCAGTGCCTTTGATCGACTGTGCGCTTTTTGGCATACTTGCAAGCTGAATGACGCCATACTTGCTTGTGTCCAGATCTTGACTTAATGTGCTGTCATTCCAATAAACCGGCAGTATCTCGCTTGTCGATGCATCCTGAATACGAATATCGAATCCGATTTCTTCCGCTCCTGGCGCTAAGCCTTTCCAAGGAATAACGGCT
Source organism: Paenibacillus sp. TAF43_2 (assembly GCF_052113545.1). Taxonomy (NCBI): domain Bacteria; kingdom Bacillati; phylum Bacillota; class Bacilli; order Caryophanales; family Paenibacillaceae; genus Paenibacillus; species Paenibacillus sp. TAF43_2. The sequence continues at coordinate 52,841 of NZ_JBFRDK010000029.1, read as the reverse complement.
TCTAGCCTATAACCAGCTGCTGTTTCTTTTATTTTATAACTGCTATCGCCATTTTCAGCGCCTGACCGATTAAAAGTAAGATGACGATCATCTGACTCGTAAACCGCTGACTTTCCATTATTCTCATCAATAAACAGCTCTATCTTGTCTGCTGCGTCACGGGTAGCATCTTTAACCTCTACTTGAACATAAAGATTGGCCATATCCCATAAGGTATAGAACGTTGCAGCCTCGCTGCCGCTGCGTTTAAGCCGTGTCTGTACAGCTTTTTTCCATACGGAATCTTTAGAATTCTGATCACCCGCCGTTGGCGTTGCCATGAGTGATACCGTACGGTTTGTAATAATAGGAAGTGTAAGCGGATCTACAATTCCCCAGTAGACTAGCTTAGCCTGGAGATTCGCATCGAATAGCATAGCCTGATTATTGTAGGATTTCTCGTCTTGCAGTCCCCAAATCGTTACAGAGGAAATCTTGTCCTTATAGGTTTTGTATAAGTCAAACAATTCCTTATATCTATGTGCTTGCTTTGCAGCTATGTCATCAGGCATAGGCGTACCCATGCTCACTCCGCTATCAACATCCAGCTCGGTCACCTGAATATCTAGCCCTAGCGAAGAGAACAGCTTGATTGTCTTTTCAACTTCCTCAATTGGCGGCGTAACCAACCCATAGTGAGACTGCAAGCCTACCCCGTCGATCAGACCTTTAGCTTTGAGGCGCTTTAGCAATTGATAGATATGTTCTCTTTTTTCCGGAACCTCTGTGAAGTAATCATTATAATACAGCTTGGCATCAGGGTCCGCAGCACGAGCAAACTCGAATGCCTTCTCGATGTAATCCGGGCCTATGAGATTATACCACGGTGAAATTCTAATACCGTCCGCATCTCCCCCATTGTCAGCAATAGCTTCGTTTACAACGTCCCATGCGTATATTTTACCTTTATAACGTGTCATTACCGTCTCTATATAAGACTGAAGGCGCTGCAGAAGCAAGTCACGGCTGGCAGGCTGTCCATTGCTGTCCGTAAACATCCACTCGGCCGCATCAATATGCCATAGAAGAGCATGTCCGCGCAGCCCCATTCCATTGTCCTGAGCATATTTCACGTAATAATCGGCTGCATCGAATGTATACTGATTCTCAGCTGGGGAAATAAACTTTGGTTTCATTTCATACGTTGCCGTTATGCTGTTAAAATGCTTTTTGAGAAGCTCCCCATAGGCTCCTTCCATTTGCCAGGTATAGACGGCAGCACCAATTGGAAAATCATCCTTAAAATAATCCTTTAAGGACACGATATCGTTTTGAATCGATAGCGCCGAAACAGGGACTACTGTTACTTCATCTACATAAAAAGATAGCGTATCTGGAGTAGTCTCCGTAATGTAAGGCGTTTCGATGAATAGTTTTAGCTCCGAAGGAGAATCGCTGTAATTAAGCTGTCCCTTAAGCTCATACCATTGCTGCCACTCCGATTTCTTAATCGTAATGGTATCTAGTGCATTCCAGCTCTCCGATCCGGACTTCTTATAGGCCGTCATTTGCAATTTAATGTCAGAGGCTGGCTCTTCCTTTAATCGAACATAGGCTTTTAATTCATATTCCTTGTTCTTTTGAAGATGATTTTTAAGTTCAAGTGCTGGCCCATGAAATGTACGGCTCCGCCCTTCTACCAACATACTGCTGCTGCCGCTATAGGCTTCAGCTGCGGAAACGGTCAGCGCCTCATGTCCGATTCGCGGCAACCAGCCCTGAAGCGTTCCATCTTCAAAATCGATAAACAGTCGATCATCGCCCACCGAGCCCTCTGATTCAGGCACAAGCTCTATGGAAACATCATCAAAATAAAAGGAGGTACCCGCTCCAGCTTCTGCATAGAGATTATACTCGCCATTTTCGCTTCCTGTCGTAAAATCATTTTTCAATAAGGTCCATTGCGATGCGGCATTCTTATCCGCCGTGCCGATTTGCACCCAGTTTTCTTTCTCGTCAGTTTTGCTCTGCATTGTAAACTTAATATCAGATGTTGTTGTACCAGGGGCTAGCTTGACCCAAGCACTAATGGAGTAGGTACGGTTAGGAGCCAACAATTTCGTTAGAGCATAATTGGGTCCCTCCCAAAACTCGGTTCTTTCAGAAACATACAGGCTGTGAGAGCCGCTATGATACTCATCTCCTGAGACCGTTAGCGACTCGTTTCCTTTAGGCGCCCAGCCCTGCGTTGTTCCATTCTCAAAATCTGAAGCGAGAATGGTTGTGCTGCTCTCGTTAGCAAACAACTGCTGAGAGGGAGGAAGAATGATAGTGATAAGCATGGCAAAAGCGATAAATAATGCGAACGGTTTAGTAAATTTCATATAAATCCTCCTTAATATGATGATCATAGCGCTGCAACTAGCTCTTTGTTCCTTTCTTTTGTTGTGCGATTATATAAACCAAAGGTTGCTACTACAACCGGATAGTTGAAGTATAGCTCTAAGGTAAGCGTTTCCATATAACAAATACATCACTCACATAACAAATTATTAGCTTTGTCCCTAATCGAGTAACCTTTTTTCAATATCAAAGTAAATAGAACAAAAAAAATGCGATAAGGAAATGCTGCTGAGCATCTCCTTACCGCATTTTTAATTTATTCATTAATTGCTATTTTCTCCAGCCCTCTCATAYAAGGCTGAAGTGCAGCTGGAATACGAATCGAGCCGTCTTCCTCCTGATGATTCTCGATGAGTGGAATGAGAATACGCGGGCTAGCCACTGCTGTGTTGTTGAGCGTATGGCAAAATTTTAACGAGCCGTCCTCTGCACGGTACCGTATATTCGAGCGGCGTGCTTGAAAATCATGCAGGTTCGACGACGAATGCGTCTCCCCGTAGGCCTGCCTGCTTGGCATCCATGTCTCAATATCGTATTGCTTATACGTTTTTTGCGACATATCGCCAGTACATACTGCCATGACTCTATAGGGCAGCTCAAGGCATTGAAGCAGTTCCTCGGCATTAGCCGTTATTTCCTGCAGCAGCGACTCCGACAACGCCGGATCAGCCTCGCACAAAATAACCTGCTCGACCTTGGCAAACTGATGTACACGGTATAGACCATGAACATCTCTGCCAGCCGAGCCGACCTCACTGCGGAAGCATACCGATGCAGCAGCCAGCTTGATTGGCTCTCCTACCTCTATAATTTCGTCCGCGTAATAGGTAACCATAGGTACCTCCGAGGTGCCTACCAGCCATTTATCCTCGCCTGCAATCCGGTAGGTCTGATCCTCACCAAGCGGGAAAAAGCCAGTATGCCTCATCGCTTCGGTGCGGACCATTAATGGTACTTCCAGCAGTGTGAAGCCTTTTCTCAGCAGCAAATCGACAGCCAGCTGCTGGACGGCACGATGGAGCAAAACGCCTGCCCCCTTCAAGTAATAATTGCGGCTGCCTGCTGCCTTCACACCTCGCTGCACATCAATCATTTGGTGCAGATCACCCAGCGCCATATGATCCTTTGGTTCAAAAGGAAAACTCGGGGCTTCGCCAACACGCTTTTGCTCTATATTGTCTGCGTCCGATCGTCCATCTGGCGTGTCTGGCGATACGATATTAGGTACCAACGCCATGAGCTCAGCTGCATGCTGCTCTACTATCGCAAGCTCTGCTTCCACTGTGCCCAGCTTCTCATTTGTTTCCTTGACCTTATGCTTCGTTTCTTCCACTTCAGCTTGAGCATTTCGCCTCACTAATGTGCCGATAAGATTCGAGAGCTTGTTGCGAATTTCCCGTAAAGCTTCCGATTCCTGCATGAGCTGACGTTTCTTCTCGTCCAAGAGCATCAGCTCTGCAATAGAAATCTGAATCCCCTTCTGATTCGCAACCATCTGTACCTGCTCTTGATTTTGCCTAACCCATTTCATGTCCAACATGCTAACCGCGCTCCTTTTCATTAGAAAAACACAAAAAACGCCCTCCATCCCAATGGGACGAGGAGCGTTTTTTACTCGCGGTGCCACCCAAATTGATTAAACAGACGCACTGTCTAATCCTCTTTGTTCCGCGATAACGGGCGGGCCCGGTAAACTTAGGGGGAAGGTGCTTCCCTCCCCTTGACGAGAACGCCTCCGAGTTGGATTCTCTTCACTGGCGTGATCCGATAATTAATTTTGTAGTAATATAACACATTATATACGGCCAACACAAGTGTCATTGTGGAAATAAAATTTCAATTTGTCTTTTTAGTGTGCCTCATATGCAACTTTGTCCACTTATTAACAGTCAGTAGGTTATATGAAGGGGAGGTGCATTTGTTGAGATATGGTCTTCTACTTACATTCTTACTTATCATGTTTGGGCTGGCAAGCTGCGAAAGCTCCGGAGCGAACAACGGCTTAACCACTCATACTGAGCAGATGGACAAAGATCACCTGACGGAATCGTTGTCGAAATCAAGCGATAAATTAATCATTGCCAAAAGAGTTGGCATGGAAAACCAATACGAAGATCATAAGGAAATAAACGAAAAGAAGTCTATTTCTACTGTGAGGAACATTTTAAACAAAGGCGAATGGGAAGAAGTTAAATTCCTAATGACAAGACCAGCCGATTATAAAGTTCATTTCCAACCTACCGATGGGTCAGAAGCAAAAGCGGTACTATATGAGGTTTGGTTTACGAACGACAACGCTGAGATTTATATAAGCGGCATTCATTCTTACAAAAAAACGTCGAAAGAGGATGCAGAAACGCTGGGTACTATTTTAAAATAACGGATTAATTAGAATGAAATGAGGCATAGCGTAATGAGTATAATCCGTTCCCTTCTCCTTTTAAACATATTTGCAGCTCGCAGATGCATTATTTTGGGGATTTATGATTGAGATTAGGACAACTCGTTTAAAATAACAAGGAAACATAACTGATGGGACGGATTATACAAGCCCTTCATGAAGGAGGCTTCTCATGCTGAATGAGATGACAACAATACCCCGTAAGAATAAAAGGCGAAAAGGTTTTGCGGCTTTCGCCGCTTTTGGCATAACGATGACTTTATTAGCTGGCTGCAGTCAAACAGGAACGAGTGAAATGGGTGCTCAGCCTAATCCAGATTCCGCTGCAATCGCTCCCGCTAATCAAACCGAAGAAACAAATGCTGCTTCAGAGAAGGATAACCCCTTCGCCGCTGCTGGCATTACGGATCCTAAAGCTTTTATCAAAATGTTTGAAGCGGTTAAGACAGCTGTTGCCGCGGGTGATAAAGAGGCCGTTGCAGACCTAGTGCTGCTGCCGCTTCGAGTAAACGGAAAAACATCGATGGAGATTACATCCAAAGCAGAGTTTATAGAGAAATATGATGCCATTATGACAGAACCCGTGAAGGATGCGCTTGCCGCGCAGAAGGTGGATGATTTGTTCGTTCGCGATCTAGGTGTGATGGTCGGAGACGGTGAGCTTTGGTTTGGCGCATCGGCCGAGGAGCCTCAAGCATACGGCATTATTGCCGTTAATCTAGAAGTTGGTAGCACTGAAGCGCCCCCCGTCAAGTAGACATTACAAAAAATAAAAACTGTTAAACGGCCTTAGTCCTAAACTCCATTGGACTGAGGCCGTTTAGTTTTGCCTGTAATCGTTCGTAATTATAAAAGTGAATGTAGGCTTCAATGTCCCGTTCAAGCTCATCAAAAATTCGGTATGTATGCAAATAAAATTTTTAGCACTTCAAGGTTTCCCAGAAGGATTCTATGGGACTGTTGTCAATGCGGCTCCCTACGAGGGACATGCTATGGGTTTTCTACCCGTCTTGCTGTACAGCTTGAATGGCAAGATAGATGTTTTCTTGACGTACTTGACTTAGCGTCGCCTTCTTTCGAGTTCCTCTAACTTTTTTAGAAATGCAATTTCTGCGCGCAGACGTTCATTTTCAGCCTGCATCTTCTTCATGGCAAGCTTTTGGCGGTCTGTGTCAGTTAACTCTTCTTCGGTCTTTTTACGCCCACGTCCATCCTGCAGCGCATCTTGCCCGCCGTCTTGGTATTTCTTCAGCTATTTATTATTTCACCTGTCTACTATTTGGGGGGCATATCGGCTAATGAGTAGGATTAATTAGCTTTAATTGTTCTTTACCAATGAATTATTACTTGTTTGTGGTATTATTTGTTAGTCAATACATATCTGAAAGAGTTTATACAAATAAATGATTAAGCACAAATATCCTATTGGGGAGACCTATGACTGATATAGCTAATGAATACAGAAACAAAGGATATGGAAAAATCATGATAGCAGAAGCTGAGCGGCTAGGGAAAGAACCTGGCTGTATATTTGCTCATACTTCCACATYCACGTATCAATCGCCTGAATTTTATAAGCGTATGGACTATGAGATTTTTGCCGTTAATGATGAATACCCAGAAGATATAAAACAGTTTTTCTTTAAGAAGAAATTATAGAATAAATATTTTTCGATTACACTAACGAGGTGAATATTTTATCTGTGAATTCTTATGCGGTTTGGAACTTGAGATGGGATTTAGAATCACAATGAATTCAATTAAATTAACAGGAAAAGGTTATGGAACTGAAGCTTTAAAAATTGTATTACGATTTGTTTTTGAAGAACTAAATTTAAATCGATTAGAGTTAGAAGTATTTAGTCATAATCTTCGTGGAATAAGAGCGTATGAAAAGGCAGGTTTTGTAAAAGAAGGAGTTTTACGTGAATCTTTATATTATGGCGGAACTTATTCTGATGAAATTATCATGGCAATAATTAAAAAAGATTACAAGAAAATGTAGTGTTTACTCCGGACCTGAACGGATACCAAAGTGAAATAGATTGCTTTAAGTAAGCCATTTATTTGAGGTTTGATCACTTTTAAATGAAATTTAAAAGTGTACTTTGATTTCACCGGTAGGCTGAATCAACTTTATCTGATGAAAATAATACTGTAATCCAATAAGAAAACTATTGAACTAACAGGACACTATAGCTTAACAATCACATAAATGAGGCTGCCGGTATGAAACGGCAGCCTCATTGAGCTATTGAGCAGGATTCATTTGCTTTATTTGTTCTTTACCAATGAATTATAACTTTTTGTGATATTATTTGTCAGTTAATACATGTCTGAGAAAGTTTATACTAATAAATGATTAAGCACAAATATCCTATTAGGGGAGACTTATGACTGATATAACTTTAGACAATATCAAGATTACAGTAGACTCAAATGCATTCTAACCTATTTCTTCGTCAGAGCTTTTAACTCCTCGATCGCCATCGTGATGTGTTCCTCTCCCAATGTCGTTTCTGCTCCGTAAAAAAACAATACATTGGCTACTTGATGGGAACGATAAGACGCCAAATCCGCCGCTGCCCAGCTATTAGCAAAATCCTCTAAGCCTTTTTTAGCCTCTTTGCTTGATGAATAAATATAAATACTAATACTTTGACTCGTATTATAGTTGAATTGCTTCGGTTTTATATCGTTATAGGCTCTAGAAAATACAGCACCCGGGTTTATATCGGTTTTTGGGGTTAATGGGATGCCATGTCTTTCAAATACACTCGTTATTTGATCCAATGTTATCGTTTCTTCGTTTCTTTCGTTCGAACCGCCGCCATAAGCACAGCCTGTAACGGCTAAACAAATCATACAAACGATCATAATCATTTTCCTCATAACATCGCCCCTTTGACTGCTATGACGTGTAAATAAGGAAATAAGTTACAGGAACTCATCCCAGCCAAGCCCTAATTCGGTAACGGTATCAATGCCTATTTGGATATCTTTTTTCGTAAAGGCCTTCGCCCCTAATCGATAATAAAAGTTGATTGCACTATTTTTCTCCAGCACCCATACCATTAATGTTTGATAATTATGTATTCTCAAATGATCGACCACAGCGGAAAATAGTGCTTTTCCGAACCCGAGCCCCTGGTACTCCTCCAGCAAGTATATGGAGTAAAGCTCTCCGTCGTAGTCGTATTGCTCACTCCTGCACTTCCCACCGTTTGCGAATCCTACTATCGTACCTTCATCATTTTCAATAACGTAAATCACTTCATCAGGGTTCGAGCGATTAAATACCCATAACCAATTTTTAATACGACTTTCGATGCTAAGCTTGGACAAATAATCATCCGAGATTATCCCTTTGTAGGTGGATTTCCAGCTCTCTACGTGGACATGAGCGATATCAGGTACATCGTCAATCGTTGCCAGTCTAATCCGCATATGATCCTCTTTTCTAATCACGCAAATGGAATGAATACACTTTATAAATCGGTCTGCCCATGCCTAACAACATAAATCATATTACTAGCCTCCTCATTTTATATATTTTACCATTGGATATTATTGGAATGAGTGATACTATGATTTTAGTTGATATGACTTCAATATCGCAAGAAGGATGCAATAATGGTTTTGTTAAGATAAGCATGTTATGTTCAGTTCATAATTAGAATGGGAGGAACCAAAATGTTAGTTGTCACTACAGAAAATATTCCTGGCTATCATATTGATAAAGTAATAGGCCACACATTTGGTGTCGTAGTAAGAAGCCGGGGCCTTGGAGGAAATATTACAGCCTCTGTGCGAAGCATATTCGGTGGAGAAATAAAAGAATACACTGAAATGATTGAAGATGCCCGTAAGGTCGCTATAGACCGTATGATTCAAAATGCACATGCCATGGGAGCAAATGCAATCGTGATGATGCGATTTGACTCTGGTGAAATCGGACAAACGATGTCTGAAATCGTCGCTTATGGCACTGCAGTTGTGGCTGAGAAAAATTAGCGATGCCTTATTTCATGAGCATTTACTTCGCCCTTCAATTATTGGTTATTATTATCGCTATAATCAGTACGTTTATATATCGCCGTAGGCGGCTAAAGCAACGCACGCCTCAGCCTCCAGCTGGTTTCCAGAAAACGAGTGAAATATTTATCGATCCAACAACGGGCGTTCAGCAGCAAGTATGGTTTAACCCTAGTACTGGAGAAAGATTTTATGAAAGAACGGATAACAATAAAAAATAAGCTAATTCACGGTGGCTAAAGCTGCCTTGAATTAGCTTATTTTTTAAAAGTTCAATTAGAGTCCTGCTAAGCTCATCACAGCATGACTACTCATAAGCCCGTATTTCAACAACTTCTGCATAAGGGCATCCATTTGTAGCTTCAATGACAACGCGGATCTTATTGGTACGGATAGGCTCCAGCTGATGCGTCCGTTTTCGTTTTCTATTATCCGTCTCACGCAGCAGTACCTTCCACTGCTCATCGACAAAAGCCTCAATTCGATAATCCTTCACCAGCTCAGGAATAACTTCAAATGGCGTTCTATGATGATGCAGGTTGATTAGATCCTCATTCACATCATCATTGAAGGTAACATGAATATTGGATATGGAAACAGAGGATTCCCACTCAAGAGAAAGCCACTCCGGCTTATTGCTATCCATTCGATTAGACACCCATGTATGAGGACCGCCATAAGGTCTTGTGTAGCCATCAATAGCAGATACCGCTTCGTATGCTGTAGTCTCAGGGAATGCCTTGAAGCAGAAAGGTGTTCTGTGCAGCCCTTTCATTTGCCAAGCCATGGTCTGCTGCGTATCCAAGAAACTGGAGAAATCAGCGGATGAATCGATCTTATTCTCGAAGCACAACACACCGTAAAGCGGCGTTTCAGACGTATACAATTGCAGCTCCGGGTTCGACTGAATGACAACGAATAAATTGATCGCTTCATCCGCCTTATAATCAAGTCCAAAATCAACCCACTGCTTCGTTCCCTGCGTTACTATCACGGTCTGCTTGGAGATAAGTCCCATTGGAATATAGTTTTCTTTTTTTCCGGTAGAATGAATTTCAATCGTCATTTCTGTATTCGCCAAAGCATCAACAAGCAAAGACAGCTTATTCAGCTCCGAAGTGACCGGGAACGTTATTCCAACCGGATTCAGTAAGGAATAAACCTTAGAAGCATCATCTATATGCACGTTTCTCATCGTACTCGAAGCAGCTGCTTTGGCGCTTCTCCCCAAATCGCCGGCATCCTCATTGCGAATACCAATAATGGAAGCATCTTGTTTAATGAGTGTTTGCTGCAGCTCTGCAAGATGAGACTGACCTAACTCTCTTGGTGTAATTCCCTTCATAGCAGAGAGGGCAGCTCCCGTCCCAGCCGCTTCTCCCATTACCGCACAGGTAGCCATTACTCTAGTCGTGCCAAAAGCAACATGTGTCGCACTAACATTTCTGCCGGCGAACAATAAATTATTAACGTTGCTGGAATACAGTGAACGGAACGGAATGTGGTACGTACCATCTGCATGGAAGTGTTTGGAGCCGCTCTCTTCCGCATACATTCCCTTTGGTGGATGCAAATCGATGGACCAGCCGCCGAACGCTACTCGATCCTCAAATGGCTCCTGCGCCACGATATCATTCTGATTGAGGATATAATCACCAACAAATCTCCTGTATTCCCGTTTGCCAGGAAGAGATCCTACCCATTCCAGAGTCATATTATCCGCTTCAAACTTTCCTGAGTTTTTAATATAATCCCAGATTCCATAAATAACGGACCACAGCTCATCCCGTATTCTCTCGTTCTCATGAACGGTATCCAGCTCTCCGCCCCATTCAATCCACCAGTAGTGGCAGCCCGAATCTCCGCTTCGCATTACCCGGCGTACCGGTATGGAGGTTTGGGAAATATCCTTGGCAAAGCTTGGCGGGATATATTTGACTGGCTGACCTGCATCCTTTGTATAAAATAAAATCGTGCTTCCGAGCGTGATGTCATCCGCAACTTCAGGAGCCCAATCCTCCTTAAATTCATGATGCGCTTCCCGTCCAATTCGAAACTTTGCTCCTGCTAGAAAACCGACCAGACCGTCTCCGGTGCAATCTAAAAACATTTTGCTCTCGAAGCGAATTTTGCGTTCAGATCCCATCATCCAGCCTGTCACGGAATGAATCTGACGATCCACCTCTGAGCCTGTTGCCTCAACCTCATGTACATCTGTGTTGAGGAACAGCTCAATGTTTTTCTCCGCTTTAACGGCCTCTAATACGATCAGATCCCAAAGATAAGGATTGCCATCAGGATTGCGATACTGATTTTCTACAAACAATTCACCCATAATACCCGTTTCTCTGGCATAACGATTCACGCCATGCCCTGTTGCGCCGCATACCCAAACGCGCACCTCGCTGCTGGAGTTGCCGCCTAAGACAGGTCGGTTCTGTACCAAGGATACGGTCTGTCCCAGCCTTGCCGCAGCAATGGCAGCGCAAACGCCGGCGAGCCCGCCGCCAATGACGGTTACTTCTGTTTTGATGATTTCAGATCTCATATCATAACGCTCCTTTTCTTTGTGAGTAATCAGCCCTTAACGGCAGAGCCGGATATGCCCTGGATAATATATTTTTGACCGATGATAAAGATGAGGATCATAGGGACAATCGCAGCGGTTGCCGCAGCCATCATGCCGTTGTAATCGACGTTATTTTCCAAAATAAAATTTTGCAAGCCAAGCGGGATCGTATATAAATTGGGGCTGGATAAAAATACGAGCGCGTTCTCAAAGTCATTCCAATGCCACGAGAAGTCGATAATCGTAAAGGTAGCTAGTGCCGGCTTCGCTAAAGGCAGAACAAGTTTAAAGAAAATGCGAAAATGGCCGGCACCGTCTATAAAAGCAGATTCCGTAATTTCCTTCGGAATGCTCATAAAAAATTGCCTTAGCATAAACACGCCAAAAATCGAGAACAAGCCCGGCAATATAAGCGCCCAATGCGTATTGTATATATGCATCCAGTTGAACATGATGAACTTCGGAACAAAAATAACCTGTGGCGGTATCATCATCATGGACAAGTAGACGAGAAACATGGCATTCCTGCCTCTAAACTCGATTCTTGCAAAACCGTAAGCAGCGAAAGCGGATAGAAACACTGCGCCGACTGTGCTAATAATGGAGATTTTAAGTGAATTCAAATAATAGGTGATGAAGTTATAGTCACCTGTCCAAATTCGTTCATGGCTTCTCCAATCAAGCTTAGAGGGCAGCCATCTTGTAAATACTTCACTTGGACTCTGCAGGGACGTGCTGACCATCCATAGAAACGGAAGTATCATGAACACGCCGCAAATGAGCATGAGTACAGTTAACGGCATCTTGGTTTTGACAGAGCTGACTAGATTGTTCATTGAAAACTCCCCTCTCTAATAGTGGACCCAGCGCTTCTGGCTAATCCATTGAATAACGGTTATCCCCATAATAATAGCGAATAAGAACCATGATATCGCTGAAGCATAGCCCATTTCATAATAGCTGAAGGCTGTTTTGTAAATGTATAGCGACAAGATCGTCGTGCTTCCGCTCGGACCGCCCTGTGTAATCGCTTGAATGATGGAGAAGGATTTCATCGTCATGATTAAGCCCGTAATGAGCAGCATAAAGGTAGTCGGACTAACAAGCGGCCATACAATTCGCCATGTGACAGTCCGGCTCTTCGCGCCGTCTATCTTCGCTGCTTCCAGCAGCTCAGGCGATACTTCTTGAAGCGCAGCAAGATAAATAATCATGTTGTAGCCTAACAAGAACCAGATCTGTATGATGTCAATCGCATACATCGCAGTCTCGGTATCAGCGAACCAGCCTGGCGGCGATACAATGCCAATCCAGCGAAGTATTTCATTGATGGGCCCTTGAGAGGGCTGAAACAAGAGCATCCAAACGAATGCAACAGCTACCCCGCTAGAAATATAGGGAAGAAAAAACATCCCCCGCAGAAGCCCTTTCATATATACATTCTTATTCAGAACGAGAGCGACGATAAAGGATAGTCCAAGCGATACTGGAACAGAAAGAAGGAATATCGCCGTATTCTTAATCGCATTATAAAACTGATCATCCTGGAACATTCGCTTTATATTGTCCATGCCCGTAAACGAGACATTTGGATTCGAAAATTGATAATCGGTAAAAATTAGTCCAAAGGAAAATAACGCAGGTACGACAAAAAACAATAATACGCCCAACATATTCGGAAGAATAAACACATAACCCAACCAGCTTTGCTTGCGCATCCAGCTCGTTTTACTCATAACAACCCGCCTTTCTTCGTTCACCCGTAAAAAAAAGTAAGAAGGACAAGGCTGCTCCTTCTTACTTTCTTTGCGCAGCTTATTTCTTGATGAATTCGTTGTGCCGCTCTGCCATATTTTTCAACGTCGTGTCGATATCTTGTTTATTGAGGAAATACTTCTCATATTCTTCTTTGCGCGCATCGATCACTTGCTGAGGCACGTTAAGCTGGAATGATTCGAATTTGCCGAATACCACTTTGTTAAGAGAATCCCGATCATAATTTTCTTCATACCCTTTTAGGAGCAAATCAATCGCTTCCGTGCTGTCTACACTTTTGGATGAAGGAATACGTCCGCCCGGAGCCATTGGCAGCATTCCGCCATCAGCGTACCATTTCACAAATTCCCAAGCCGCTTCTTGATTTTTGGATTTCGCGTTAACCGAAATCACGTCGCCCAATCCGCCTGGATATTTGAAGTTGGTTTGATCCTTGGAGATACGCGGAATTGGTGCAAAAGCAATTTTGAAATCATGCGGGAAATCGACTAGATTGTTCGCATTACGGAATATAAATTCACCAGCTGTCAGCATCGCTGTCTCGCCTTTTAGGAACATCGTATCCACCGGCATCTTGCTGGTCAGCTGCTCGCCATATTCCGGAGTTGATTTATCCTTGAACATCATGTTGTGCAAAATTTCAAACCCTTGTTTCCAATAAGCATTATCGAAGTTGGATGTGCCGTCTGCTTTCACGTAACCGTCTCCACCGATCGTGCCGTCGAATTGCGTAGTAAATGCAGCATCATGCTGGAGCAAGCCCCATACATTAGGTTGTTTCAATTTCAGTGCATATTCCTGTAAATCAGACCATGTCCAATCTAGCGGAGGAATTGGCAAACCTGCCGCATCAAGCATATCTTTGTTCAACCAGATGAACGCCATGTTTTTCTTTGTAGGCATGCCGTAATACTTATCATTAATCATCCATTGCTTAGCTTCAGGACCCATTTGCTCATCAATGTTGTAATCCGTCTTTGCGCTCATATCTACGGCTACACCTGCATCTATTCTCTTTTGAAGGCGAGAGAGGGTGTAGTTTATATAAATATCTGCATCTTGCCCAGCAAGCAAAGCAGTATCCAGCTTTAAGTTGCCCGCATCATCATTAACGAACCGAACATATTCCACTTGTACATTTGGATTCTCGGCATTCCATGCGTCAACAACTGCTTGAGGTCCCGCTTCAGGAGGCACGCCGCCCCATAGCGTAAGCTTAATCTTTTTGGTTGTTGTGGCGCCGCTGTTTGTTGGTGTCCCCGAAACATTATTTTTGTTGTTCCCACCGCATCCAGCGATCAGAACCACGACAAGAATAAGAGAAAGAGCACTGATCAACATTCTGTTTCTTTTCATTTCTTTGCCCCCTACAAACTTGTTTAATTGCTTAGTTAAATCTTATCACCGGGCATTTCGCGGGGTAAGGAACGATATTTGGCGATTCATGATACATTCTTTGGATCATTTATTTTGCTCTTTGCGATATTCACTTGGCGTCATGCCGCACCATCGTTTAAATATTTTAATAAAATAGTTGTCATTCTCGAATCCTACTTGCCTTGCAATCTCACTTATCGATTGGCTTGTTTCCTCAAGCAGCATCTTTGCTGCCTCGATTCGGCGGTTCTGTACATAGTGAATAAAGGTTTGGCTCGTTTTTTTCTTAAACAAATCACTCACATAGCTTGCATCCATAGAGATGAGCTCAGCTGCACGTTTTAATGTAATTTCCTCAGCGTAATGCTCCTCAATATGGCGAATAATTTTATTCATCTCTGGATGATCCGTAGGTTCAGACGTATTCTTCTTCGGAAACCACTTGGCTGCTTTTCTTAATTGCTCTCGCTGCTCTAGTTCAAGGGTTACCTTCTCAAGTGCCTGCTTCAACCCGCTCACATCCATTGAAAGCTTAAGTAAATAGCTGGACGCCCCGAACTCCAGCGACTGCCTTGCATACTCGAACTCGTTCATACAGGTAAGCATAACGAATCGGCAATCGAGCCCTTCTTTCCTGACAGATTTCAGCAGCTCTACTCCATCCATCATGGGCATATCAATATCGGAAATGACCACGTCCGGCTGCAATTCTCGAATCGCCCGCAGCGCTTCCTCGCCGTCATTAGCAGTGGCTATAATTTCAAAAGGAAGATTAGCTTTGCTCATCAGCTTGCTGAGACTCGCTCTTGCATGCTGTTCATCATCAACGATCAATACGGTCCACATCGCTGTCAGCCTCCTTTAAATAGGGTTTCGATAATAATAGTGGAAGATGCATCATAACCTTTGTTCCCTCTTCTGATGAGGCAAGGGACAAGCCTGTACTCTGATTTTTGAAAAGAAGCTCCAAGCTTTCTCGAATATTTTGAATACCGATGCTTTTCCGCTTACGGAACACCTTCTTCTCTTTGGCACGTTCTACCCCTACTCCATTGTCCGCCACTTCAAGATACAAAAGATCATGTCTCGCCTCTGCTTTGATTTCAATTCGGCCGTCACTCCGTCTCCCTCCAAACCCATGTATAATGGCGTTTTCTACCAAAGGCTGAAGACAGAATTTCGGAACCAGTGCAAAGTTTAGCTCGTCACTTAGTTCATAGCTGACTGTAATATGCCCACCGAAACGCGCGCTTTGTATGCGCATATAGGAATCGATAAGCGCAATCTCATCTTTCAGCAGGATAAGATCAACCTCTACATTCAATGTCGTCTCCAATATTTTTCCGAGCGAAACACAAATTTCATAAATATCATCCTCATCCTTCTCAAGCGCTATGCTTTTAATAACATTAAGCGTATTCAAGAGAAAATGCGGGTTCATTTGAGATAAGAGAACCTGAAAGCGGACGACTTGCCTCTGACGTTCCTCTAATTGAAGCCGTTCCATTAAACCATTTATATCGTCAATCATGGTATTAAAGCTTCGCGTGAGTGCAAGAATTTCACCTCGACCTTGTTCTGGCAGCTTTACTTTGAGGTTGGTCTTGACCGATATCTCCATCTTTCGCTGCAGCGTTTTTAGAGGAACGGTAATCGTTGAAGAAATAAAATAGGTCATCATGACAAACACAAGCGTAATCAACCCGAAAATGGCGAAAAAGCGTTTTTTCAACGTTTCCACTTCTTCAAACAGCAAGGACAAGGGTACTTTCTTCACAATAAACCCATTTAACTGGGCAATACGGCTGAACGTATACAATACCTTCTCATCTTGGCTAACAATAGAAGCGGATGCAGAGGGCTCTTTTACTTCGAGCATCGCTGATAAAATGGCAGGATCAATCGCTTCATCGGCATCGGACTGCACCATTGATTTTCCTGTATGATCCAATAAATAATAAATGCCTTCGCGCTGCCTATCTCTCATCACCTTGTTGAACCACTGCTCATAATCGATGCTGATACGGGCATAGGCGTACTCTTTGAGATTCTCATCGCGGAGCATCTGATAGAGACTAAGCATATTTTGATTGGGTTTAATAACC
Source organism: Paenibacillus sp. TAF43_2 (assembly GCF_052113545.1). Lineage (NCBI taxonomy): Bacteria > Bacillati > Bacillota > Bacilli > Caryophanales > Paenibacillaceae > Paenibacillus > Paenibacillus sp. TAF43_2. The sequence continues at coordinate 36,196 of NZ_JBFRDK010000029.1, read as the reverse complement.
GGACTCACATAATTGGTATCGCTTGCATTCCAAATGGAGCTTTCCCCTTCATTGGAGGAAAGCATCTTTACCCATGCTTCATTCGTAATCGAGGAGTAATTCAGTGGTTCACGAGGAGCAAAGGAGGTATAGGCATAGCCTTGTTTATCTACCAGCGTATAATACACCGTTGCACCAGTCAGGAAGAAGCTGTTCTCAATGCTTGCGAACTTATTCTCCACCAGTTCCTTCCGAGTTAGCGGATCTTTCTGCTCCGGATTTTTCATAACCGAGCGGATGGTGTCATCCTGTTCTAATAGCAGACCTGTCTTCATTACAAGCCCGAGCACATCCAGGAAAGACTTCTCAATATCGAGTAGCTGATCCTCGTTTTTGGCAGAGGCTTCCTCCTGCAGAACTCTTTCCGTTTCACTGAAATTATAAATAACTAATAAAACGAATGGAGCTAGCACTAGCAGCAAAAAAGCCATTAATATTCTATTTTTAAACGTTTCTGGAGTTAAGCCTCTAATCCATTTGTTCACGCGATATGCCCCCCAAGTGCTCTCATCTGTTTAAAAATTGATTCGACATACCTCTCAAGATAACGCGAATAGTCCGTAGGAGCAAGCTTGAAAATAAAGCTGGTAACTCTCCTTCATCATGACATAACCGAATGGATTGACCTAACTTGCGGTGTTTGCGCCCAGTGAAAAAAAAGAGCCCTTATGGGCTCCCTCAAATGGCGTGTTGTCGCTTACCGTAAATAATCGTTATGAAAGAACCTTCGTGCTCCGCTTAATTCTGCGTTTATAGAAAATCCATGAAATGAATAGCGATTCCTCTGCTTTATGGCTTGCAACCTTATCTATGAAGTAAAAATCTTGGGGACCTACCTCTATTTTTGTAATGGGCAGCACCGGCGATTCACTAATCCACTCGTCAAAAGACACGACAGAATGACTAACCATTTTGAACGTATCCTGTGGTAAAATGTACACCATTCCGCTCGTCCAATATGCTTTATTTTTAGTCTCGCTAGTGATAGAGAAGAAATAATAGCTCTGAGTTGCCTTCACTTTTAAACAAGCATTTCGAAAGTTGCCTACCACTTTACTCCGATCAAAAACCGCATAAAACAACGGCCAAATGCCATCTTTTGTGCCAAATATGGCTTCTACATATTTACCGTTAAAAAGCGTCTGCTTTCTTAACTCGAATTGTTCAATATTTTTATGATTTGACCCGTGCATTATGACTGGTTTCGTCATTGCAATATACTGAATAAAACGGAATTTGGGAAATGTGCTGGCGTACATTATTTCAGATTTATTGCGGACAGCATCGGAATACAATCTTTCATATTCATTGACCTCGTCCTCTGTGAACTTAAATACAGGGGAGCGATAAAATAGAAGTCCCAGCAACACTGATACTACCTTGGTTATCATACAATTCCCTCTATTCGGACAGAGCCATTATTTTTTCACGCTTCTTATGAAGGTATTGCCCACAACAAGCGTAACGGCGATAACAACAATAATAACTAGAGTATCCTCTGTATCGTGCACACGATGGGTTAAATCGAACAGATACCCTAATTCGAAAAACAGGATAACTAACCATATAGCAAAATAATGTTTTGTGCTCATCGTATCAGCCTCTTTTCTCAAAACGAGTTATTTAGTAAAATCATTGTCGCTTTGCCTCCAATTATTTTTCACAAACAAAAAAGCGATAATCAGCAAAAATAGGCCGCCTATATAAAACAGCACTGATTTTAAATTAATTGCTTTTCCTTCGTATTCGCTCCCATACGCTGCCTTAATGAAAGAGCCATCGTCCTGCTTTATCGCAATGGCCTCATTTATCGATATATCCTTGATTGCGTAATATTCCGTTCCTTTCGGATAAATGTTTGAGAAATTGCCAGAGTACGTTCCTTCTTCGTCTGAATAGGAAGTAACCTTACCGATTTTAGCGCCAATCTGTGCGGATTCCACCTGTGTATCTGAAACAATGTAAGACTTGCCGTCGTTTACAACGAAACGATACGCCCAATCCGCATGAGCAGTCCCTAACGTAATAAATGAACTTACCGCGAAAAAAATACTTATTAGAAACATAAACTTCCTCATTTGGTTTAGCCTCCCTATATTGTATCTTATTATGACGATAAAATAGAGAGAGAGTTGCATGAGAATCATAATAAACAAATAAGGGGCTGTCTCAGAAGTAGGATTACCTACGCTTGAAACAGACCCTGCTTGTTTTAAAAAAAGGAGTATAAGCACATTTTCCCTATCGCTTACGAACCTCATCACTCTTATTTAAATCATTCGTAAGGAATTAAAATTGTAACGAACTCCAGAATCGTTATTTTGAGAAAAATAGCTCGTAACACCATACAAAGCATGCTATAACGTCAATTAGGTTCGTTAAAATGAAAAAAACGTAGTTTTTTGCATAATAAGCATAGTACAGTTCGTTAGAGTAAAGATCGTGGGTTTTCGGTTGTGAATAACTGAGAGGCAGCTTCTTCCGCATAATTTAATATAAGTATACGTTGGCCATGCCCCTCTAATCGATTCACGACTTGTTTGGCCGTTTCGAAATTAAAGGTGACGCGCCCAGTAGTCTCAAAACCTTCCGGCATCGGAACGAAGCTGTGTACCTTCGCAACAACAAATACGGTATACGTATCGGTTTCCGTCCAGTACCAGCAGGCAACAGGTATTCTCTCCGGCATCAGCAGCAGTCCGGCTTCCTCCACCGTCTCCCGATCCAGCGCCTCGTCGATGCTCTCGCCCGGTTCAATTCTTCCGCCAACCGTCGTTAATGTTTGCTCATTGCGATCCCATACCATCACGATAGACCCATCCTCGAGCAAAGGGATACTATGAATGCCAGCGATTCTTTTATCCGTTGGAAGCTCATTCACTCTCTTCAACATAAAATCCTCTCCTTCTGCCTATTGCTGCTTATCTTCTAGAAGATGACAGACCTCTTCCAGCTTCAAACCGCGAGATCCTTTTACTAAAACAACATCATCTTTACTCAGGATTCGCATGCACTCTTCAGTTAAAGATATTTTTGATGTGAAGTGTTTGGCTTCTCCCTCAAAACCATTTTCGAGGAGCGTATCCGAAATTATTTTGCTTATATGACCAAAAGTAAACACCGAGTGAATTTTTGATAAATCCACACTCCGGGCTACTTCTTCATGAAACGCTGCCTCGGCATCTCCTAGTTCAAGCATGTCCCCTAATATTAATACTTTTTTATGGAATCCCTCTAAGTTTTGAATCGTTTCAATGGCCGCCTGCATAGAAATAGGACTGGCATTCCAAGCATCGTTAATAATTAAGAAACCCTTAGCCGACCAAATCCGCTCCATTCTCATTCCGGAAATCTCTAAGTTGCTCAGCCCTAATTGAATATGTTCTTCATCGATTTTAAAAAGGTTTGCAACAGCAATCGCAGCAATGGCATTGGCCACATTATGGCTACCAAGGAGCGGCAATCGGAATGGCATATGATATTGCTTTAATGTGAATAAGAGATCTGATTGCTTGTGCTCTATTTTCAAAGGAAAATAATCGTTGGATGGAGATTGACCGAATCGAATGGTTGCTCCTGTCCACGGAAAGCCTCTCTTCTCCAGTCCCTTAACGAGCAACGGCTCATCGCCATTAAACAGGAAAGTCCCTTCAGAATTTAGTCCCTCAAGTATTTCCAACTTAGCCAAAGCGATTTGTTCTCTAGAACCTAGATTCGACAAGTGAGAAACGCCAATCATTGTAATTATAGCAACATCAGGCTTTGCAATTTCAGACAGAAGTTTAATTTCACCTTTGTTGCTCATGCCCATTTCTAAAACAACGATTTCTGTATCATTTCTAACCTCTAATAAAGAGAGCGGAAGTCCGTACTCGCCATTGAGATTTCCTCTTGTTTTCTGAACGTTAAACGTTGTACTCAATAAGGTATTCACCATATCCTTAACTGTTGTTTTGCCATTACTACCTGTTACAGCAATTACCTTGCAGTTTAATTGGCTTCGATACGCCATGGCGATGCTTTGGAGTGCTTTTAACGTATCTTCTACTATAATAATCGGTAAGCCTTCAGGTGGCGGGATATGATCTGCTTGCCATAAAGAAGCAACTGCCCCCTTTTCAAAAGCCTGCTTCACGTACTTGTGTCCATCGTCGATCCGTACGATTGGAATATACAAATTTCCAGGATGAATCGTTCTTGTATCAATGGATACGCCATGGACCTTTTGATCCAAGAATCCATTTACACTATCTTGCAACGCATAACCATCAGACATATTTGTAATTTCTTCAAGGGAACGTATGATCATTAATATCCTCCCTTTATCAGGTTATACACATGTATAGATACCCATACTTTACCTTAAATTAAAATACTTCGCTCGAATTTCCCTTCCGTTCCTAAATATATGCCCTGTGCTATATAAATGAACAAAAACGCTTGCGGCTATGACCCGGCAATCGCATTTCGAACAGCTAATATATATTTTGACTGATCCAGCGGATTTACGCCTCGTCTTATCCGTTCGGCCTTTACATCAGGCGGACATTCGCGATATCCGGCGAAGAAGGTTGCAAGCGCACCTCTGCCCTTGGTAAGCGATCCAAATCTCGCAGGAAACTCAAGGGACGTGGCAACAGGAATGATGCCTTCGATTTCCATTCGTTCCTGCCTGACAATGGGCGTATCAAACTCACCACGCATTAGAATGAGCTCGTTCATTAGCTTGCCGCCCGTCTCTTCCGGGGCAGAGAGGCGGAAGGACAGCATCGGCTCCAGCAGCTTTACTCCAATTCGCGACAAACCATCCATAATGCCCATCGGGGTTGCGACTGCAAAATCTAGCGGATGCGTATGCCACACATGATGCTCACCCTCAATAAGAGTAACCTTTATATCCGTTACTTCCCAGCCAAATAACCCCTGCTGAAGCGCTTCGGGCACGCTTCTTGCCACCTCGTTCTGATAGCGGTCAAGCAGCCGCTCTGATCGGACAACGGAGCTGAACGTTATCCCGCTCCCGCGCTCACCGGGCTCAATATGAAACCGCAGAATTGCCCAGCATGGCTTCGGCATCGTATAGGCAATGAAACCCTCGCCTGATTGAGCAGGCGTCTCTTTATAGATAACCGATGGCTGATCGAATTCAGCCTTTAAGCCGTACCGATTGTTCAGCACATGCGTCAGCACTTCAATCTGAATCGGCCCCATGACTTTCAGGTGCAGCTCGCGCTGCTCCTGCAGCCATTGCAAATCGAGCAGCGGATCTTCATCCGCCAGCTCATGCAGCGCCGCAACGACAGCCGGATATTCGGCTTCGTTGCTCCAGCGCACCTGTACCGTCAGCAGCGGAACAGCCATCCGCGTCTCACCGGGTACAAACTCAGCGCTGCCTATAATGTCGCCAATGCGCGCCTGAGTCCAGCCGCAGACCGCTGCAATATCGCCTGCCGCGAGCAGCCCTACATCCTCGGCCTTTTGCCCATCGATTTTGCGTATCTGCGTAATTTTCTCTTCAATCTGCTGCGTCTCATTGCGGACGGAATCACGATTGCGAATCACCCCGCTGTACAGGCGGACATAGGCGATTCTACCCATTGCTGCATCGCGCTCAATACGGAAGACGACGCCAGACACTGGACCGTCCGAGATGATTTGAGGCGGCGGCAGCAGCGTAATCATCGCTTGCATGAGAGGCTCGATGCCTATCCCACGATTCGATGCGCCAAATAAAATTGGAAACAATTCACCGCGCTGCGTAAGCGCAGGCAGCAGTTGATTCAGTTCTGCTTTGGGCAGTGTACCGCTGTCCAAATATTGAAGAAGCAACGATTCATCTTGCTCTGCCACGGCTTCCTCCAGCAGTTGCAAATAACGCTGCGCTTCCTCCGTCTCACTCCCTGCTATTCCCGAAACGAGCAGGCTAACTGCACCGCTGAAACTATCCTCGATACCAAGCGGAGCCTGAACTGGCGCTGCTTGATTGGATAACAAACGCTTAATTTGCTGGATCGTTCCTATTGGATCTGCACCAATTCGATCCAGCTTGTTCACGTAAATAAGCGTTGGAATGTTTCGTTCGCGCAGCGCATGCCATATGACTTCTGTCTGTGCCTGCACACCCTCAACTGCCGACAGAATAAGCACCGCTCCATCCATGACGCGCAGTGAACGTTCGACCTCAGAGAGAAAATCGACGTGCCCCGGAGTATCGACCAGGTTGATCGTTACCCCTTGCCAAGTAAAACGGGTTGCTGCTGCACGTACCGATATGCCTCTTGAGCGTTCCACTTCTAGAAAATCCGTCTGTGACGTGCCTGCATCCACACTGCCAAGCGAACGAATGCGACCGCTATGGAATAAAATTTGCTCTGTTGTGGTCGTCTTCCCCGCATCAACGTGAGCAAATATTCCGATGTTCCTTATATGTGTTGAAGCATTTGGCTCCATATTGCATATCCCCTTACTCTCACTAGCTGTTCCTTTCCTTATCCTACCGCTGAAAGCGTTTTACAGCAACAAAAAACGACCCACCGGGCAAATGCCCGATGAGCCGTTAATAAATATGCTTCTTAATCCATTAGCCTTGATGAATCGCTTCAATATCGATTGAAATCTTCACTTCGTCGCCAATGAGCACGCCGCCCGTTTCAAGAGCAGCATTATACGTTAAGCCGTAGTCGCTGCGTTTCAGGCTGCCCGTCGCGCTAAAGCCTACTTTATCGTTGCCCCAAGGGTCTTTGCCTGCGCCTTCGAAGCTGACTGCAAATTTCTCGGAACGTGTCACGCCATGAAGGCTCACATCGCCAACAACGGAATATTCGCCGTCGTCTGTTTTTGTGATTGCCGTTGCAGTAAATACAAGCTTCGGAAACTGCTCGATATCAAAAAAATCATTGTTGCGCAAATGTGCGTCACGATCCTTGTTGCGTGTGTCCACGCTATCAAGATCAATCGTAAGCTGGATATCAGCTGAAGTCAGGTCATGCGCATCAGCGGAAATATTGGCTTCAAACGCATGAAAAGTACCTTTTACTTTTGCGATCATCATATGCTTTACCGAGAAATCGATGCTGCTGTGCGTGGAATCAACCGTCCATTGTGATTTTGCCATTTTAAAATTCCTCCAATAAAAATATTAACTTACTTTTTAAAACTTACTAACTTATATTATGTATATCTATATCTTATTGCGTAATCCTATTTATGTCAATTATATTTACAAAAAAAAAAGACACCAGTGAAGTGGTTAAACTTCTCTGATGTCCATAATTCCTTATGATTTGAGCGAGCAGCATTGCCTTAGCTCATCTTAACCCTGCAAAACTGCGGATTTCTCCTTATTATCACGCTTAACGAGCCCATATTTCTCCCATTTTCTACTCTTCCATCGGAAAAACATAATAACGGCTCGCAGCCATTCATCTGCTGCAATCGCCAGCCAAATACCAGCGAGGCCCAGATCAAGCTGGAATACGAAGAAGTAGCCAAGCGGCAAGCTCATTGCGACCATAGAACCCATTCCGATATATAGAGGGTACTTTGCATCGCCTGATGCACGCAGTGAGTTGATAAGCACGATATTAATCGTACGGCCAGTCTCCAGCACGATGCTCAGCAGGAGCACATTTATGCCCAGCCGAACAATTTCCTCATCGTCCGTAAACATTCGCATGAGCGGCTCGCGGAACAAAATAACGAGCAACACGGCAAGCAAGGTTACCGCACTTGCCCAGCGCACGCTTTTCCATACTTGACGGTAGGCAATCGTTTGCTCGCCTGCACCAACCATCCTGCCTACGATGATCGCAGTACCCATGCCAATTGCAAAAGCAAACAGATACGTAAACATCGAAATGTTATTCGCATAGTTTTTCGCCGCCAAGGAGGCCGCGCCAAGATACGTAGCATAATACAAAAATACGATTTGGCATGCCTGATACATCACCTGCTCCAATGCAGACGGAATGCCGATTCTCAGTATTTTGAGGATATACTCCTTGGACAATGCAATATAATACTTGATTTCAATCCGTACTGACATAATCCGGTACAGCATCCAGAAGAAGACGATGAGCGCTAAACCACGGCTAATGACCGATGACAGCGCCGCACCTTGAACTCCCATCTCCGGAAATCCGAATTTCCCGAAAATAAGCAAATAGTTTCCGATAATATGAACGATATTCATGCCAAGCGATACGAACATCGCTTCCTTTGTAAAACCGTGTACACGAATAATGGCAGATATCGAGTTGATGATAGCTTGAAGGAAAATCATGCCGCCTACAATGGCTAAATAGCTTTTCGCATGTTCAAGTATTTCACCTTGCAAATTTAACGTTTGCAGCAAATGCCCGCCGAACAACACGAACATAAGGCTTATAAATATCCCGACTACTAGATTGAGCGAGATCGCTAGCGCTGATATTTTGGCAGCTTCTACATACTTTCGAGAACCGATATATTGCGCAACGACTATGGATGCCCCGTTGCCGATTACCTCTAATAGTAAGATCGCTATATGCAAATATTGATTTGATGCACCAACGCCGGATACAGCATTATCCGATATTGCACTCAGCATCAGCGTATCTGCAATACCCATCAGCATAAACAAAAAGATTTCTAAAAAAATAGGCCACGTCAGAAAAAATAAGCTTAAGCCCTTCTGATCCTTTTGCCCTGTTCCATTACCAGCCTCTGCTGTTGTCATGCTGTCACCTTCTTCTAATCTAAAAAGTAAAACACAAGGTATCGTAGCATATAAAATAGCTTATTGCACGTTAGAATCGTACCTTTACATAAATAATTTTTTTGTATTTCTTCTACTAAAACAATCTTCCTATGATGCCTAGTCGTTGCCTTTTTAGAAGCAGAAGATTCACAGTTAGAAAGAAAAATCACCTATTAAGCATGTTATAATAGGTGTCTAATTTTATTCAGCGATATAGTAACAAATAAGGAGTGTACCTCATGAATTCAATATTGTTTATTGCAGCGTGGGCTATAGTTGGCATTTCTATTGGCGGTCTAATCGTGGTTTTTAAAAATAGATCTAAGAAATAAGTATAATCCAGCCTTCTTTACAATAAAAAAAGACTGTGCTTGGGTCGCCATAGCAACCTAAGAACAGTCTTTCTCTTTATAATATAAAATGATAGATATCATTATTGCTCTTCAGACTCTTCCTCAGCTGCTTCTTCTTCAGCTGACTCTTCTTCTGCTTCCTCAGAGGATTCTTCCTCCGTAGCTGCAGCAGCTTCTTCCACTTCTTCTTCCAGTTCAGCCTCAACAGCTTCTACTACTTCTTCAGCTGGAGCCTCTTCCGAAATCAGTTCAGCGSTTTCTTCCACGCCTTCTTGAACTACTTCTTCTTCTTGGCTCATGTTTATTCACCTCCTACTTCTTATTACCTTAATTGTAGCGCTTTCATAGAACTAAACAAGAGGTGTAAAATGTCGTTTCATAGGAACTATTTCCGCATTTTGTATTGTTCGATTCCATTTGCGTTTCTTCGACTTTTTCCCCGCCAGAGGTCTAGTACTTCGTTCCGACTTACGGCGGTGTTGCATAACAGATGAACTAGATAAGATGTATAACGACTAGTAAAATCGCTTCTATAGTATAAGTGTATATGGTGCTATCATTACTTTCAGGGGGCTCATTCCATGCATTCTTTATTCATTTATTTTGAACTCGGCACGTTAATGCTCTTTGTCATTTTTTCATTAATAGTTGCTGCCAAAGCATCAAAACTGACTTATAGCCAAACCGAGCAGCAGCTTAATTACAAAACACGCAAGCTGTTATTTTGGTCTGTTTGCTTAAGCTTCCTTACGGTAGGAATTGCTGCAGCAGATTTAATACTGGCTTCGATGACGCATCCTCAGTTTTGGACACATCGGCTGCTCATTCACACGCCGTTTGCTATCATTCCAGTGCTGCTCATTTGGCTTGGTTCATACCCAAAAATGCGCAGGCTCATACGGCGAACGAACGCTCGGACTGAAAAGGCTAATGATGTAGCACGGCGCCGCCAAGCATCCGATCCCGTACTTATTGTTCCCTTTCAGCTAACACCGCTTTGCTCATTTGCCATGCTTTATTTTGCTTTTATTCCGCCACATTCATTCCGCTGGTCTTTCGTGACAATGACGACCACCTTCTTTTTGTTTATGGCTTGCATCGTCTGGATGCTTCAAACTCACCGCAACCAGCTTGCAGCGGAGGCACCACCCGTTTACCGCCCTTGGCTGCGCAAATTGCGCCATACTGGCGTTCTACTCGTTGTTTTAGCCATACTGGGTATTCCCTTTATGATGGCCTTTGAGGGCAATCGCCTGTCTGAGCGGCTAAGCATTATCCCCGACGGAATAGATGAAGCTTTTTCTCTGCATCCCTCGGAGCGCCAAATTGTCATCCAGCACTGACAACCCCTATGCAGAGGAGGAGTGAGTACTAGACTTTAGTCCAGCTAACCATTTTACCTGCAGCAGGAGGACAGTTAATTTCAATGTATGCTATGCTGAATTCAGCCAAGCAAAAACGCCTTCAGCATCCTCTGGATACTGAAGCAGCTTTGACAGAGAAATATAAGAAAAGTAGGAGCAATTAATATACTTTCTTATATTTTAATAAAACGTTGATTGGGGTGCAATAAAACAATGAAGCTAAAAACCATTAGCGGGTTTGTCCTCCTGCTGCTCGGAGCTGTATTATTTCTAAACCAAGGCGAAGAATTTGGCCCAGGCAAAATATTTGCCTACTTCTGGCCATCGTTATTCGTCATACCCGTTGGGCTTTTCTTTCACTGGCTGTACTTCTCCATGATTGGCAGACGTGGATCAGGCCTATTAATTCCGGGAGGCATTTTGTTCACTGCAGGTGTCGTTTGTCAGATCGCTATGTTATTCAACAATTGGGGGTACATGTGGCCGGGCTTTATTCTCGCCGTTGCCATTGGCTTGTTCGAATTTTATTGGTTCGGCAATCGGAACAAATGGCTGCTTATTCCCATTAACATTTTGACTGTGTTGTCTATTCTCTTCTTCGCCGTCTTCTCCATCGGCTCCCTCTACAGCAAGTTTTTACTCAGCCAGCCGATCATTGCGATCATCCTTATTCTCTGCGGCGCTGTTATCCTGCTGACGAAGAAGAAAGACATCTAACATCTCCCTCCTTTGGTATGGTATAATCACATGCATCGCGAACCTAAGCACATGCTTACGAGGTGGTTTGCTTCGCAAACCTAAGATTGTGCTTACGAAGTGGTTTGCTTCGCAAACCTAGGATTATGCTTACGAAGTGGTTTGCTTCGCAAACCTAAGATTATGCTTACGAAGTGGTTTGCTTCGCAAACCTTTAGGAGGAAATAAAAGATGTTGTCTTTTGAACAAAAGCTTGCAATAATTGAAGGCTTTCCTGAATTAGAACGGAAGGATGTTTCTCTTGGCCGCACTAACTTCCATTACGAAGAAAGCGCACATGAGAAAAAGTCGGTCGTGCACCATCTGCATCCGAACGGAAACGGTTATGTTTTCGCTGGCTTAGTTAAGGGTGTAGCAACCGATGACAAAGGCCTAGTCAATATTCGCGATTTCAACGAGGAAGAGCTTCGCTCGCTTATTGAGAAATCGATCCATTCTCTATCCATCGCACCGCCAGAGAAACCGGAATCGAAGAAAAAGAAAAAACAAAAAGCACCGCAAGAAGAGCGCTGGATCGGACCGGACAATGCTGTGCTAACATTGCTGTTCGAAGAAGATCTTTGGTATCTATATGCCGACTTGAATCTGGAATCCGCTTTCGAGACCTACGAGGAAGCTGAGCAGTACTTAGAAGAAGAGCAATTCTCACGCGCCTAGCGGACACAGGGCAACGAATGTTTGTTCATAGGTACCAAAATCCGTATTGCTTCATAAAAGGAGAAACGATTGCTGTTTCTCCTTTTTTCTGTGCGCCAAAACAGGATTTTTGTCATTCCGTGTCTAATTGTAAGTAGGAGCATCTTAGACCGTGGGAGGAATTATTTTTGTCAATTAAAGCTAAGCTATCCTTCTCCATATCCATAATAGTAGCTGTCATACTGACACTAAGCACCTTGCTCTATTACTACACAACAAAAACTGAAGCTGAGTCTAATCTAGAAGTTCAGTTTACTAATATTGCAAAGCAACTAAGCAGTACGGTCGAAGCGTCAGAGAACGCCCGCCAGTACATGGAGGACACGCTTGGCGAAAAGCTGCGCATTGCCTCTCTAGCGGCAAAGTCACAGCTGGATCCTGAAATTAAAAATGTAACAAATGAGCAGCTCGTAAAGCTTAGCGCTCAGCTTGGCGTCGATCATATTACATTATGGCAGCGCTTTGGAAACGATGTTGTTGCGAAACGTTCCTCAGATCCCAATGAAATTAATATGAGCTCAAAAACCTGGGATTACTGGCATGTTGCCTTTTTACAGCTATTCGACAAACATGAAGTAAACATTGTGCAAGGTCAGAAGCTCAAAAACTTCTGGTCAGGCCCGTTTAATTTCTCAACGTCGGATCCGTCCGAAATTCGCAAATGGGGCTATTACTATGACGGCTCAACAAACTATATCATCAATCCATACGTCAACGCTCAGGTGCTGCTGGATTTCGACTATACCATTGGGACAGATGCAATCGTTAACAAGATCATTGCCGATCAATCCGATATTCTAGAAGTTACCGGATTCGACCTTGAGTTTTACGGCAAGGACAAAATTATTAAATACAAACAAGGCATTCCCGTTTACAACCTCGACGTTCGAGCCATCCCGTTTGGCGACTATAACTATCAGGATCAATCAAACGATTTTTTAAATATTCAACAAGTCAATAAAACCGGTAAGAGCCTTACTGTCAAAAGAAACATCAACGGCGTTCCGGTTATCAAAAACTTTATCCCGATTAAGACGAACAAAAACTATGTGTTTAGCGTTGTTTTTGATCAGAAAGCGATCCAAAAGCCCGTTAATCAGCTGCTGGTTATGCAATTCGTCATTTCACTTGGACTCGTGCTTATTACGATGATTGCGAGCTATTTCATAGCCGGCTTCATGCTGCGCGGCCTCAATCAAGTTATACGTAAAGTAAACGCGATTGCTGCAGGAGATTTTGGGGAAGTCATTACGATTCGCAGCGAGGATGAATTAGGCTTGCTTGCCTCTCGTGTCGATACGATGGGCAATAATCTAAATCATTATACAACGCAGCTTAAAGCTGCTGCGGAAGAGCTGCAAAGCACGAAGCAGTATTTGGAATCCTTCGTCAATCATACATCGGACGCCATTCATGTCACTGATCTGGAAGGCCATGTCATACAGGTCAATATCGCTTTTGAAAAGATGTACGGCTGGAGCCAAGAAGAAGCGCTTGGCATCACGCTTGATAACGTTCCGCGAGGCTACTTAAGCTCACACCAAGAGCTTGAGTCCACTGTCCTGCGAGGCGGCTCTGTAACGGATTATGAAACTGTGCGTTACAGTAAATCCGGCAATCTCATCGATCTCAGCATTACGATATCTCCTATTCGCGACGAGCTGGGCACCATTATTGCGATTGCCACTATATCTCGGAATATTACTTCACGCAAACAAACAGAAGAGATTATTAGGCGCTCTGAGAAGCTATCGGTCGTTGGTCAAATTGCTGCGGGCGTGGCGCATGAGGTTCGCAATCCGCTTACGACACTTCGTGGCTTTGTACAGCTGCACAAGCAGACCGGCTCGTTATCGCCAGCCCATCTTGAGATTATGCTTGGCGAGCTCGATCAGATTAATATGATCGTGAGCGAGTTTCTCGTATTCGCTAAGCCGCAGGCCACGATCTATCAGCCTGTGAATATCATCCGCCTCGTTGGCGATATTATGATGCTGCTCGATTCAGAGGCAAAGATGAGCAATGTGCAGCTAGCCCTGCTCGCGGAAGCCGAACTTCCTGAGGTGATTGGCGAGGCTAATCAGCTGAAGCAGGTTTTCGTAAATATTATGAAAAACGGCATTGAATCGATGACCAGCGGCGGCGTACTCTCCGTGAAGGTGGCGTGTGATGCAAATCGAGTAATCATCCTGCAATTTATCGATCAAGGCTGTGGAATTGCCGAGAGTGATTTGCTTCGCCTAGGAGAGCCTTTCTTTACGAATAAAACGAGCGGAAATGGTCTCGGCCTTATGGTAAGCCAACAGATTATCGCTGCGCATAAGGGCACCATTGTGTTCCACAGCGAGCTCGGCTCGGGCACCTGCGTTGAAATATCATTGCCAACGGACAGCTAGGATAACGACCTTGCTGTCCGGTTTTATATTATTTTGTAGAAAATTAAGCTACTATGGTAAAATGTGTCCGTAGCCTATTACCCATCCATAGTTTTTTTTAATAAGTACGTATTATCATTCCGCTACATTGGGAGTCGCTTATGTCATGACTATGAATTCCCCTATGTCACAGTATATTATTATTGTCATTATTTCAGGCGTTCTTAGCGTGCTGCTTGCCATATATGCTTATTACAACAAGAATAAATTTTCGGGCATGAGCGTGTTTATGTGGATGACCGTTCTATCAGCCGTATACACCTTTGCTTTCGCATTTGAGCTTGCCAGCGATTCGCTTCAAGAAATCCGTTTCTGGTTAAACATTGAATATATAGGCATGCCCTTTATCGCTCCTTGCAGCCTCCTGCTCATCATGCACTATGTTGGGCTAAATAAATTCAATACGTTCAAAAAATCATGGGTCTTATTCGTTATTCCTGCCATAACGCTGCTCATGGTTACTACCAACGAATACCATAATCTCTTTTATAAAAACTTATATTTGCGGCCTCATGTTGCCACAACAGTGGTGGATGTAGTGCCTGGCATCTGGTATTACGTACATGGCGGATACACTTTCGGATCTATGCTCGCCAGCTTGTTTATATTGGCGCGTCATTGGCAGAAGACAAAATCCATTTATCGCAAGCAGATGCTTACACTGGCAGTAGGCATCACACTGCCTATGCTAGGTGCGCTTATGTATGTGCTCGGTCAAACTCCGCTTGGGATGGACCCTGTTCCGATTCTTATGTGTGTGACATCCATATTGTATGTCACATCCATATTCTCGACTGCGCTGCTGACCGTTGCGCCTATCGCGCGGGAACATATCTTTGAGAGCATGCGCGACGGCGTTCTCGTTCTTAATTTAGAAAATCAAATCATGGACTTTAATGGCGCAGCCACAACGATTATTCCTGCGCTTACTCCTTTAGCGATTGGCCAGAAGCTGGATCACATTTGGAAGCGCGGAGCCGAATCAGGCGCCTTTTCCTTCGGAATGGACGAAACCGGAGAATACGAGCAGGAGTTCAAATGGATTCGAGGCGGGGAAACGTTCTACTACCGGATAAGAGCCTCCAACCTATTAAAGCCAAATGGCCAGCTTGCTGGCAGAACCATCGTGATGATCGATGTGACGGAATACACGCTGCTTCAGAATAAGCTGCGCCATCTCGCGGAAATTGATGGGCTTACTTCTATTTATAATCGAACCTTCTTTATGGAAAAAAGCAGACAGCTTCTTTCCTCTGCCCATCAAACGAAGCAGCCGCTTTCGTTTATTTTGTTTGATATCGATTATTTCAAACAAATCAACGACCGTTATGGGCATAGCTTAGGCGATTTTGCATTACAGCATGTCGTAATGATTTGCCAGCAAACGCTCCCGGCTGATGCCTTATTCGGACGTTATGGCGGAGAAGAGTTCGCTATAAGCTTGCCGAATACGTCACTTGTACAAGCTGGTCAAATCGCTGAGCAGCTCCGTGCAGCCATTGCCGGAAATCCGCTCTACAGCGCGTCCAGGGCGATATCAATCACCGCTAGCTTCGGGGTGGCAGAGGCAAAATCAGCCGATGTTCCGCTTGAAGCGCTGCTGAGTGAAGCAGACGTGGCACTCTACCTCTCTAAACATAGCGGAAGAAACGCAGTGCATTTGTCCAATCAGGAACGTGTACATGCAAATGAACAATAATAACCATACTAGCATGAAAGAGATAGGTGGGATGACCTCATGTTTAAGCTTGCTGCCTTGCGCGAAAAGTTGCGTTTTCGGCCAAGTCCTCCGCAAGTAATGACCTTCGGGTTTATATTTATTATATTGATTGGCGCCGAGCTCTTATCGCAGCCCATATCCTATACAAATGATATTTCGCTTTCTTATCTGGATGCTTTGTTTATGTCGACCAGCGCGATATGCGTAACAGGGCTTACTGTATTAAATCCCGGCACTCATTTCTCCACTTTCGGACAGGTTGTCATCATCGCATTAGCCCAAATCGGCGGATTAGGTTTTATGACGATGGCAACCTTATTTGCTTTGCTGTTTCGCAAACGCATTTCGTTTCGAGAGCGGCTCGTTTTGCAAGAATCTATGAACTATGGCTCAACAGAAGGCATTGTACGCATGATTCGTAAAGTTCTACTCTATGCTCTAGTCATCGAGTTAACCGGGGCGGTATTGCTTAGCAGCTATTTTATGCTGGAAATGCCGGTCGGGAAGTCGATTTATTTTGGCATCTTCCATAGTATTTCTTTTTTCAACAATGCTGGCTTTGATTTGTTTTCCCAATTTCCCGAACGAGCAAGCAGTCTTATCCATTACGTGGAGGACCCGTTCGTTAATATCGTATCGATGCTGTTGATCTTTTTTGGCGGAATCGGGTTTATCGTCATATCAGAGCTTGTGAACTATCCAAAAAACAGAAAGCTCAGCTTGCATAGCAAGGTCGTTTTGTCTGTTACCGGCCTTCTTACCGCAGTTGGCGCGATTGTTATTTTTGCATTGGAGTTTTCCAATTCCAGCACACTTCAGCCATTATCCGCAGCCGGAAAAATGCTTGGCGCCTTGTTCCAATCGGTTACAGCTCGTTCGGCTGGGTTAAGTACGGTTGATCCCAGCATGCTGCGAGAGGTTACACAGTTTTTCATCATCCTGCTTATGTTTATCGGTGCTGGCCCCGGCTCAACGGGCGGCGGTATTCGTGTAACGACCTTTGCTATTCTCATTGGCGCAATCGTAGCGATGATGAGAGGCAAAGAAGATGTCGTGATGTTCCGTTATCGCATATCAAAAAACCAAATTCATCAAGCGATTATGTTCACCATGATTGCTTTCTCGATTATTTGCGGGGCGACAATGCTCCTCTCCATTACGGAGACAGGGTCTTTTCTTGCCATATTGTTTGAAGCGACCTCTGCCTACTGTACGGTTGGCATGTCCGCAGGGTTAACGAGCCACTTGAGTGAAATAGGAAAAATTATTATTATTTTGCTTATGTTTGTCGGACGGCTAGGGCCTGTCACGTTGGCTTTCGCGCTTAACACCCGTTCCAAAAAAGAGCTCTACCGCTTTCCTGAAGGCAAAATCACCATTGGTTAGCTTATATTTGCATCGATAATCTGGTGAATGATACGATAGCTAAAGGCTAGTCGTTCCGGAAGGCTACTAAAGGAGTTAACTTCATAATGATTTTAAATTCACATACCGATTCAATACTGGAATCTCGTGAGGAATGGCGCAATAGCAGTAAACGAGTGCTGATCGTGACTGCGGTTGATGCCGAGCGCGATGCGATTCTTCGTGGGCTAGATGGATTAAACCGTGTCGACGTCATAACAGCTGGAGTAGGCGCAGCGTCGGCGGCAGCACGCACAGCGGCGTACTTAACGGCTGCAGCTGAATCCTACGACTTGGTTATAAGCGCTGGCATTGGCGGCGGTTTTGTCGGAAAAGCAGAGATAGGCTCATTAGTCGTTGCCGACCTCATTGTTGCTGCTGACCTAGGTGCCGAGACGCAGGATGGTTTCCTTAGCTTGGACGAGCTGGGGTTCGGATCAGCACGTATTGCTGTAAGCACGACTTGGAATGATCGTTTGTATGCTGCTATTCAATCAGCGGGCTTAAAGGTTTGCAGCGGCGCTATTCTTACCGTTACAACAGCAACAGGTACAGCTGAGACCACTGCTGCGCTAAACAAGCGAATCAGCGGTGCGTCTGCGGAAGGAATGGAAGGCCATGGAGTAGCAGTAGCTGCGTCCGCACTTGGTATTCCAGTTACTGAAATTCGCGCGATATCCAATGCGGTTGGACCGCGGGATCGCTCCGCGTGGCGCATTGGAGAAGCATTAGCCTCATTAGAAGCAGCTAGCAAAGCCATACGGGAGGTTTTTTAAAATGAATATCGCTTATTCACCCTGTCCAAATGATACTTTCGTTTTCCATGCTTGGGCGCACGGGCTTATTCCGGGTGCACCTGAGCTGGACGTCACCTATGCCGAT
Source organism: Paenibacillus sp. TAF43_2 (assembly GCF_052113545.1). Taxonomy (NCBI): domain Bacteria; kingdom Bacillati; phylum Bacillota; class Bacilli; order Caryophanales; family Paenibacillaceae; genus Paenibacillus; species Paenibacillus sp. TAF43_2. The sequence goes on along the minus strand of NZ_JBFRDK010000029.1, from coordinate 17,810 downwards.
ATCGATATTACGAACAATTGGGCTGCAAAAGGCAAAGGGCCCGAAGTGATGAAAATATCTTACGCTGCACTCCCTTGGGTATTGGAAGATTATAAGCTTCTACCTTGTGGAGGCGCACTGGGCAGAGGCTGCGGACCGCTCGTATTAACTGCTGGGGAAATAAAAAGTGCTGCTGATCTAGCAGGCAAACGAGTAGCTGTACCAAGTGAGCGCTCAACCGCTTATCTCTTATTCCGATTATGGGCGGCTCAGCATATTCCGAACGGGGATCTTGAAATTATCGTTATGCCCTTCCACGAAATTATGCCTGCCGTTCGCGATGGTCAAATCGATGCGGGACTCGTTATTCATGAAGCCCGCTTCACTTATCCCACATATGGACTCAGCATGCTGACTGATCTAGGCAGCTGGTGGGAATCAGACACAGGCTTGCCTATTCCGCTTGGGGCCATCATCGCTAAGCGCTCATTGGACACAGATGCCATTACCAATTGGGTTCGCGAATCCGTTGAATATGCATGGGCTAATCCCGAGGAATCTCGCCCCTATATTATGATGCATGCGCAGGAGCTCTCACCAGACGTTGCGCAGGCGCACATCGATTTATACGTCAATGAGTTTACTGGAAATCTTGGTGAAGACGGGTATGCCGCGATAACTGCACTGCTTGGCCGTGCTGCTGAAGAAGGGCTCGTCCCAGGCTTCGACTTGTCGCTGCTGCGCTAGCGCAAAGCTATTTAGAAACGAAGGCTTTGCAGCAGACCCGCTCCTATCTACACTGCATTTTCTTGCAATGTAGAAACTCATCTGCAGCCTGCTTGTGAGCTGCGCTTTTTGCGGCAAAATGATCAACAATGCCCCCAATTCCGACGAATTGGGGGTTTTCTATTATGATGGCTTCAACAGAGCAAAAGCGCTGCCTTACTTTTCACTAGCCTTGTTTTCGCACGCGAGTCGATCTGTTTAGTCCGCACTAAAAAAAGAGGCTGCATCTAAAGTAGAAAAATCTACGATAGGAGCATCCTCTTCTTTTACAGCTACACTCTGACCTTACTTGCTGGAATCCTTTTCTATAACCGTAAGCGGGCCAAACGGGTCCGCAGAAGAATCTTCATCTGCTTCCACAAAGCGCTTAAGCGCAAACAGTTTATTTTCCCAATAACGCTCATAATAGGCCAGCCATCGCTTCAGCTCAAGGAGAGGCTCAGGATCGAGCCGGTAACGCGTTTCCCGCCCAACCTTCCTATCCTTCACAAGCCCAGCATCCGCCAAAACACGCAAATGCTTCGAAACCGCCGTACGGCTCATCGTGAAATGACCGCTTATAACGGTAACCGGCAGCTCCTCATCCCCAAGCAAATGCAGCAGCTTGCGACGCGTTGGGTYAGCAATAGCCTGAAACACATCATGCTTTGGTGCGGGTTCAGCCATATTAGGCCTCTACATAAGCGCTAAGTTTCTGAACAAGACCAACCCAGCCGCCTGACATGCGATCACGAACCTCTGCATGCGACTGTCCGAATTCCGTAACTTTGTTGGCATCCCAGCCAGAGTGAACAAGGGTGAATTCCGTTTTACCTTGCAAATCAGACAATTCAAAGCTGAGCGACCAATCCTTGCCCCACTCAAAGGTTAGGCGCGTCGGCGGTTCAAGCACCGTTACTTTGCAAGGGGAATTTCCGAAAGGACCCGCTTCCAAATGAAATTCATAACCGAGCTCCGCTTGAAAATTGTTCGGCATAAACCATGCGGCAATACCCTCGGATGTTGCAACARCGTCCCATACTTTTTGAATCGGCGCGTTAAGTATCAGCGTTTGTCTAATATCAGGCAGCGTACCTTGTGTATTATTGTTTTCCAACTCATGACCTCCGTTTAATGTATCTTGGCATTTTATAGACAACAATATGAAACCTTTTGGTTTCGTAACGAGATTATATAACACCTTTTGGTTGCACGTCAAATAGGTAAACCAAGCCAATCGCTAGTTTACCCATTTAACTCTTCCCTTATTTCATATCGTAGTATAGAACCTGGCTCAATTCATGGAGCGAGCCAAACGACTGCTTATTTTAAACTAAACACGCATGTCGAACGTCCGATCCGAATTTGCCACTTGCCCTATCGAAGCTTTTGGCGCCACTGCGCTGACAGCTTCCTCTGAAGGAGCAGCCCTTCCTCTCTATGCTCGCTTTACCTTTGAAAGCCAAGCATACAGAAAAATAATGAACACCATATGAACGAGCGGCAGTACTGAGCAGTGAACCAACCTTATATTGTGAGTCCTTTGTCTCTCTGTTTGTCTCTGTCTCTGTCTCTATCTCTGTCTTTTCCCTTGGCTCTAGCTTTGACTATGCCTATTCCTATGCCTTCGTCATCGCTTCCGCCCATTTGCCGCCTACCAGCTTCCCGTTAGAGAAAGCCGCGGTGCGAGCCGGAGCATAAGCCAGCGCATGCTTCGCATTAAGCGCAGCTACTAGCATAAAGCTGGCAGGATCGCCTTCCTTGGGCGCAAGTGTCCCCGCTGAAATAAGCGGATAAGTTTGCAGCAGCTCGTCATCAAGTATCCAACCGAATTTTTCTGCCAGCTTCGCACCTCTTGCGAGCAAATCCCCATTGCCGAAAGGACTCCAAGCATCGAGAATATTATCCGAGCCGACGTGTACGCGAACCCCTTCTGCTACTAGCTGATCTACGCGAGGCATTGGTCTATCGAGTGGAACGCTCGTAATGATCGCTACGTCATTTGCTTTCAGCTGCTGAGCGAGCTCTTTGGATTCTGCTTCGCTCACTTGCCCTAAGCAATACGCATGACTGACTGCTGTTTTCCCGGCTTTACCCGCTTGTGCTGTCAGTTCAGCAAAGCGGCTTATCGTATATAGACCTAAGTGGCCGGGATCATGCAAGTGAAGGTCAACGCCCGCATTAAACTCCGCACTAAGCTCAAACATAGCTTCAAGACTCCGATCGACTTTGCGATCAAGCCCCGCCGGATCAACACCGCCGACATATTCGGCTCCAGCACGCATAGCTTCCTTCATCACCTGCAAGGAATCCGATCGAAGAAGTCCTTGCTGCGGGAAAGCTACGATCTCCATTTCCATAATTCCACGGTACTCTTCCCGCACCGTTAGCACATCCTCCAAATGCGAAATGCCGAGCTCTGGATCAACATCTATATGCGTCCGAATTTTGGTGGTGCCATGGCTGAGGACCAAATCGATCAGACGACGCGCACGCTCGGCTGCCGTAGTCGGCAGTGAAGCCAGCATGGACTTCTCAAACGCCAATTGTCCGGGCAATGTGAGAAAAGGCTGCAGCGGCTTCCACGGCTCACCCAAAAAATGTTTGTCCAAATGGATATGCATATCGGTCGTCGCCGGCAAATACTGCATTCCCTCAGCATCCCTTACGCTACCCGTGTTCACGCCAGCAGAATCATTATTGCTTGGCGTTATTTTTGAAATCGTACCCTTCTGCAAGTCTAGTGTCATATCAAATAAACGATCATTAATAAGAACTCGATTTAGTTGTGTGATGTTCAACTTTTCCACCCTCTACCATTTTATTGGATTAATATACGCCTAATTAGGCTGCTATCATACGAGCATCTTGTATTTATACGGTCATTCTATATCAACGCTTAGGCTTGCAAAAAACCTTGCAAGCTGCTCGTGACACAGGTCTCTGCCACCTTAACACCACGTTTCCATACCGTTCTGTGCTCTGGCTTACCGAGTAGAATGTCCCGTTCGGACGGCTCTGCAAATAACACCATATCAGCTTCTGAGCCCAGCTGCAGTCCATAGCTCTTGATCCCAAGCGCTCTTGCGGCTCCCTCTGTCAGCATCTTAATCAATTGGCGAGCATCGCCTTCACCGCCCATATATGCGGTTATTGCAAGCAGCCATGCGATCTCCAGCGGATCGGCTTTGCCAAACGGAGTAAACGGGTTGCGTATATTGTTAACGCCGACAACAACGTTCACCCCCTTCTCAAGCAGCATACCTATCGGCGTTAGTCCGCGTCGCTGCTTCTCCTGATCACCTCTGCCGCCAATAAACAGGTCGGTGGCCGGCAGTGTCATGATATGAAGATCGGCTTCCTTAATCAGATCAGCAACAACTTCCGCTTGCCTGCGTTCCAGCGAACCGAGCGAGGTTACATGCCCTGCAGAGACAAGGCCTTGCATCCCTGCTGCATTCGTTCTGTCAGCAATTTGAACAATTGCAAGCTGTTCGGGGTTATCCGAGAAATCAGCGTGAAAATCGATCGGCTTGCCGTATTTCTCCGCAAGTTCGAATACATACTGCAGGTGCGCTTCAAGGTCATCATCCTGATACGTAATGCCGCCTACCACATCGCCTCCGGAACGCATGGCCTCATCCATGAGTTCCGCCGTACCTGAACTTTTGAATATGCCCTCTTGAGGAAACACTACAATTTGTATATCAAGGGCGTGCTTCACCTTCTCCTTCAGCTCAAGCACAGCCTCAAAGGCTGTCAAACCAAGCATAGAATCAACCTCCACATGGCAGCGCATATGCGTGACTCCGCTGCGAATCGCTTCACGAATAACAGCAAGCGAACGCGACTTCATATCTATCGGGGTGAAGTCATGCTTCATATCCGCGGTCATGCGAATCGCCTCAGATAAAGAGTCTGCTTCCTGAGCCATTCGCGAGAGCAGATAAGATTTCTCCAAATGAATATGCGGCTCTACAAAACCCGGCAGCAGCATCCCGCCAGCAGCGAGCTCTATGAGCTGTGCTTCAGGTACAAATTCGCTCCCGCTTGGCGCTAGGTACTCGATCTTTCCCTGCCGCCATCCAATATCCATGAGCCTTGTTTCATTCTGTAAACGAACTTGTGTGAGAAGTAAATCCAGCAATGTCCTCACCTCCGATTATCATCTGAACGATGAGACAAGCCTTACGGAGAGGCTCACCCATCATTTGTTGTTTGGCATGTAAACCCTTGAAAAGAGCATACCTGCTTGCCTACGAACTGTCATTGTACGTTCAATACAAATCTTATTTATATTTTTGGATGAAACGTCCAACATATTCTTTACAGCATTCTTGAATACTGCTAGCTTTTATATCAGGAACTAAACCGGAGAGGGATGAATAAGAATGCTGCTCGAACAATTGCTGTTACACCCAATATTTTCTGGATCAACGGTCATTGCAGGCCACAGCGGCTTATCCCGTGTCGTTGAAACCGTTAATATTATGGATGCCCCCGACATCATTCATTTCTTAAAGCCTGGCGAGCTGCTGCTTACAAACGGCTACTTTATGAAGGAAAATCCTGAAGCTCTACTCGATCTTATATTGAAGATGAATCAATTGAAATGCTCTGGCCTGGCAGTAAAGACGAGACGTTTTGCCCTCGACATTCCCCAAGAGATCAAGGATGTGGCCGATCGTATCCCGTTTCCGATTATCGAAATCTCTTCGGTTGAGCATTCGCTCGGAGAAATTTTGCAGCGCTCGACCAGCGTTATTTTAGATAATAAAAATGATGAGCTGCAGCATTCGCTGACCGTCCACAAACAATTTGCTTCAATGATCATGAAAGGAAACGGTATTCCAGAAATTGTAACTACCCTTACGCAGCTGCTTCACTCGCCTGTTGTGCTGCTTAACAGCAAGCTGCAGGTTACGTCTCACTCGCATCACTTCAAGCTGCCTAAGTTTCTGCCTCTCGTATCAGCAGTCGAAACCGTTCTAAGCAGCCAGCCCTCTCTTCAAACTGCAGCACACCACTGCTTGCTTGATCCCGCTTTACACGAATACCGCCATGTAGCGATCTATCCGATATTCACCTATAGGCATGAGGGTTATTTGATTACCTTTCAGCCAAAACAAGCTCCATCAAACCAACATGACTTAACGCTAGAGCAGGCCTCGAACGTCATAGGCATGGAGATGTCGAAGCTGCAGGCGGTAAAGGAGCGTTCACGTCGGTACAAAAATGAATTTTTCTCCGATTTAATTGATGGTTTTATCGGTTCTGAGCAAGAGGCTTTGCATCGCGGCAAAAAATACGGTCTCAAGCAAAAAGGGAAATATCTGCTTTTAGCTGCAAAGAAGGATGAGCAGACAAATCCTAGAGAGAGCCAAACAACTAATGCTGCGGCTCTGTTCGACGAGCGCCTGATCTCTGAGCGGGACGTGCAATATGAGCTGATTAAGCGCCATTTTTCCTTGCTGGGTGAAGTGTTCGTCATGTTTACCAAAAATGATTTGTTCGGGATGCTCTTGTTCATTCAAGAGTCCAAGTGGGAGGAGGGTGCATTCCTCAAGCATTTATCCGCTATGACGTCTTTGCTGTTTGAGCAATCCCAGCTTAGCATCTCGCTTGGCGTCGGAAATCCGGTCACTAACGTACTTGATATCGGGCTGTCGTATAATGAGGCAGTCAAAGCGCTGCAAATCGGTTACCAAATGAAAAAAACGAGGTTTGTTCAGTCCTATCAATCCAAGGATATCAGCTATCTCTTCCGTATGATTCCCGATGATGAGCTGAAGCAGTTTTACGAGGAAGCGTTTCAGTGCTTCTCTTCTATTGACGAAACCGAGCAAAAGGAGCTGATGCGGACGCTGAATGTGTATTACGATACACAATGCCAGCTCGTCGAAACGGCTAAACGGCTTTTTGTGCACCGTAATACGGTTATTTATCGATTGGACAAATGCGAGAAGCTGATGGGCATTAAGCTCAAAGACGCCACTGAAAGCCTTCGCTTCCGTATCGCCTTCGCTATCGAGCCGTTATTACGAAGAGATCCTAGCCGTTAGAAAGTTAGAAATAAAAAAAGGGACGATCCCTGGCCGCATCGCGCCCTAGAGAAAGTCCCTTCTAAACTACAGCTATTCTAAATTCGCATGATTGCCATACATCGCTTGTCCGCTTAACGCCTGCTTGTCCATCAATCGCAAAATAATAGCGTCACATACAATCAGCAGCATTTGCTCAAATAATGAGCCCATCGGCTGAATCGTAGCCGCTTCATTCGCTGCCTGATCCTTCGGAGCGCCAGGCAGCTTGACGACGATGTCAGCCAAATTGCCGATCGTCGATGCCGGCGAGAGGGTTAATGCGCCTACCGCAGCTTCCAAGCTTCGCGCTTTCTCCGCCATCGGCACCAGCGATTTTGTCTCGCCAGAGCCGGAGCCAATTAGAAGCAAATCACCTTTGCTCAAGCTGCGCGTAACCGTCTCACCAACGACATATACATCCAAGCCGAGATGCATCAGCCTCATCGCGAACGCCCGCATCATCAGTCCCGAGCGGCCAGCTCCTGCCACGAATACGCGTCTTGCCGAGCCAACAGCTTCAGAGAGCAGCTCCAATTGATCCTCTGACAGCTGACCCGAGGCTTGATTCAGCTCCTGCATGATAGCAGCTAGATTATTCTCTTTTGGCATCCTTCGAATTAACCTTGCTTAATCAATTGCTGCATTTCGGCAGCCGCTGCTTTAATATCGGCTTGTCCTGTAATGCCGCCGCCTACGATAACAAGATCAGGGCCAGCAGCGATAACTTCCGGCAAGGTGTTCAGCTTAATGCCGCCTGCCACAGCTACCTTCGCATTTTTGACCACTGCTTTAATAGTGCGCAAGTCCTCGAAGGAGTTTTGGCCAGCCGCTTGCAGATCGTAGCCCGTATGAACACAAATATAATCAACGCCGAGTGCATCGACTTCAGCCGCACGCTCCGCCAAGTTTTTAACGGCAATCATATCAACCAATATTTGTTTTCCTTGTTTCTTCGCTTCATCGACGGCACCCTTGATGCTCGCATCCTCTGCAACACCAAGAATCGTTACGATATCCGCGCCAGCTTCAGAAGCTTTCATCACTTCGTAGCCGCCTGCGTCCATGATTTTCAAATCCGCAAGTACGGTCAGGTTAGGAAAAGCTTCCTTAAGCGCTTTGACCGCATGCAAGCCTTCATTGATTACGATTGGCGTACCAATTTCCACGACATCTACAAAAGATTCAACCTGCTTCACAACTTCAATAGCCCCTTGAATATCAACAAGATCCAGTGCTAATTGCAATTTCATCTATATTCACTCCTCATAGGTTCTGTTTATTTCACTCACAAGGCCTATTCTAGAGAGTTGCGGATGAAAAAAAAAGTACGCACTTTTATGTAACGTAGTACCCATTTGGGAACTATGAGCAGCCATTTCTGTCATTTTTCGTGCAGCTCAGCCGTTCTTTCTTGATGCTGCTCGCCCCATTTCGACATGACGTTCAGCAGCTCCTTCACCGTTAAGCCGTACTCTGTTAAAGAGTACTCTACCTTAGGCGGCACCTGAACATACACCTTGCGATCAATGATCGCGTCTTCCTCTAATTCTCGCAGCTGCTGCGTAAGCATTTTTTGGGTAATGGCCGGCATCTCCCGCTTCAGCTCGCCGAATCGATGCGTTCCTGCAGTCAAATGACAAAGAATAACTGGCTTCCATTTCCCGCCTATGACTTTCAAGGTCAACTCTACTGTTTCTTTAAAATGCTGATCACCCAATGTGAGCGGCTCCTTTCGTCAAAACATTATACAAATCTACATATGCAATCACTACGCTGCCTGTCTAATTCACCAGAAAATCGCATGATAACTGGCATTATGAGAAAGCGCCATCATCATTCTGTCCTATTTTCAAATATAAAGTTGGTACTTGCAATCCTTAGAATATAGCTCAATAATAAGACACAACGTAGTAAATTCCTCATTATGAGGATATCATATCTATGCCGCTTCATACGAATCAAGCAATCTACAATGAATAGAGGAGAGATAACCATGGAATTAAAAAATAAATCAGCAATCATTACCGGCGCAGGAAAAGGCATCGGCAAAGCGATTGCTGTTGCTTTAGCTGCAGAAGGCGTCAACCTTGGCATCATTGCTCGTACAAGCGCCGACTTGGAAACGTTGAAAGACTCGCTTACAAGCACTTATGGAATTAAGGTCTATATTGCAACCGCCGATATCGCTGTTAAATCGGATGTCGATCAAGCGATTGCATCGCTCAAAGAGAGCTTAGGCTCCATCGATATTCTAATTAACAATGCAGGAATCGGTACATTCGGCACTTTACTTGAAATGGATCACGAGCAGTGGGAGCGCATCATCCAAACGAATGTGCTCGGAACCTACTATGTGACCCGCGCTGCACTTCCAACTATGCTGGAGCAAAGCGGCGGAAGCATCATCAATATCGCTTCTACGGCTGGCGAACGCGGTTTTGCAACCGGCTCCGCTTACTGTGCTTCCAAGTTTGCTGTCATGGGCATGACTGAGGCGCTTATGCAAGAAGTCCGCAAATCCAATATTCGTGTAACTGCCCTAACGCCAAGCACAGTCAACACAGAGCTTGCTTCAAACGCTGGCCTGAAAATTGGTGACGAGGATCGCATGATGCAAGCTGAGGATATGGCTGCGCTGGTTCTTGCAACGTTGAAGCTGCCTGACCGCGTATTTATTAAAGCCGCAGGGATCTGGACTACAAACCCGCAATAATAGACTTAAGAATAATGCCCCACGCCCTTGCTGGCGCTGGGGTTTTACGTATACTATCCGTGCAGCAGCATCCCGCTGTGCGCCACATGGGAGGTAAATTCAACGATGTCTATACACAATATTCCCTTTTCGATATTAGATCTTGCACCAATCGTAACCGGCAGCTCGCCCGCTCATTCATTCCGCAACACACTTGAGCTAGCCCAGCACGCTGACAAATGGGGCTACAATCGGTTCTGGCTCGCCGAGCATCATAATATGCCCGGCATCGCAAGCTCAGCCACTTCAGTTGTTATCGGCTACGTAGCTGCTGGAACAGAAAAAATCCGTGTGGGCTCTGGCGGCATTATGCTTCCGAATCACGCACCGCTCGTCATTGCAGAACAGTTCGGTACGCTCGAATCCATGTATCCAGGCCGTATCGACCTTGGGCTTGGAAGAGCGCCAGGCTCTGATCAAGTGGCAGCCCGCGCGCTGCGCCGCGGACTTGGCAGCAATGGCGAGGATTTCCCAGAGCAGCTGAACGAGCTGCGCCATTACTTCCATCCGAGCGCTGAATCACGCGGCGTATTGCCAAGGGCTGTTCCCGGCGAGGGTCTAGATGTTCCGATCTGGCTGCTTGGCTCCAGCGGCTTTAGCGCACAGCTTGCTGGTCACCACGGCCTCCCGTTTGCTTTTGCCAGCCATTTTGCGCCGGATTTCCTGCTGCCTGCGTTGAAGCTGTATCGCGACAACTTCCGTCCATCGGAGGTGCTGGATAAGCCATATGCGATGGTTGGTCTGAACGTCATTGTCGCTGATTCGGATGAAGCAGCCAAATTCCTTGCCACCTCTCAGGAGCAAGCCTTCCTGAACCTCATAAGAGGACGCATGGGGCAGCTGAACCCGCCAGTTGACAGCATGGATGGCCTATGGAATGAGCAAGAGAAAATGATCGTTCAAAAGCAGCTCAGCTTCACCATTGCCGGCACCAAAGCAACGGTTAAGGACAAGCTGAACGCCTTAATTGAACAGACTGGCGCTGACGAGTTGATTGTCGTTAGCCAAATTTATAATCAAGCGGCACGCCTTCGCTCCTATGAGCTGCTCGCTGAAATTTTTAATGAACGCTCAGCAGCACAATAATCAAACCAAGAGCAGTATCCGAGGCGTACAACGCTTTGGATGCTGCTTTTTCTATGCTCGCCTGTACCCATGGAAACCAGTGACAATTCTTTGGTGTAGTTTTTGGACTATTCAGCAATACTAAGTAAATCATTGTTGAAGGTGGGAGAACATGGGGCCTATATTCGCTATTTACGCCAAAGATCTTCGCAGTATTTTACGGAACAGCGCAGCTGCCATCGTCATCGTCGGACTCGCTTTTTTGCCGTCTTTATATGCTTGGTTCAACATTGAAGCATCTTGGGATCCATACGGCCAGACCAGTTCACTTGCCATAGCCGTCGTGAACAACGATGAAGGCGCTGTACTGCATGGGACGCCCATCAAAGTTGGAGACGAAATTATAGCCTCCTTGAAGGAAAATAAAAAAATTGGCTGGGTGTTTGTAGAGGGCAACAAGGCCATTGAAGGCGTTAAGCATGGCGACTATTATGCCAGCATCACCATTCCGCCCGATTTTTCTGCCAAAATGGCTACGGTGCTGTCGAACAATCTTCAACAAGCAGAGCTCGATTACGCGGTAAATGAGAAGATCAATGCCGTATCGCCAAAAATCGCCCAGAAGGGTGCGAGCGGCATCATTGAGCAGGTTCGCGCAAGCTTCGTCAAAACCGCTAACGAAACGATTTTTCGTATATTCAATCAAATAGGCATTGAGCTCGAGGAGAACAAACCAGCGATTGAGCAGGTTCGCAGTACTGTATTCAAGCTGGAATCATTATTCCCTCAGATTAATGACGCCGTCGCGCTAGCGGTTACCGATATTGAAAAATCGAAAAAAATCGTTGCAACCGTTCAAACGGAGCTGCCAAAAGCTGCCCAGCTCGCCAAGGACGGCGAAGCTTTCGCCAAGCAGCTCGGTACTTTTTTTGACCAAAGCAAATCGGCGCTCGACACGGCTGGCCCGCTGATTAAGCAGGATTTGCAGCTGCTGCTGCAAACGGCCAATTCGGTGGAGGAGCTTGTCGGCATATTACAGGATACGAACATAGATCCTGAAGTGGTAAAAAAGAGCTTGGAGCTGGCAGAGCAGCGCCTGACAAGCTCCATCATCGTCATTGATGGGATGCTGAATTTGCTCGATCGCTTGAATGATTTGGCACCAAGCAAAGTAATCGTGTCGACCATTGATCGACTAAAACAGGTGAACACAAGGTTTCAGCAGCAGCTTACGATTGTTAAGCAAATCCGGTCGGCAGTAGAAAAGGGCGAGAAGCCAGCGCAAACGCTAATTGATCGTCTCGGCACCTTATCCAAGGAAACCTCTTCGTTCTTAACGGACGTGCTGGGCCGTTATGACAGTGAAATTTTGCCGCATATCAAACAAGCTGCGGACAAAGCGAAAAAATCTGCTGCAACCGCAGAGTCCATATTAGCGGAAGCAAACAAGGTCATTCCGAGTGCTGCATCCATCGTAAGCGACGCTGCTAAGGGACTAGAGCTTGGCGGCAAGGAAATGGCCAACATTCAAAAAAACTTACCCGCAGCAGAGCAAAAAATCAAAGGACTCGCACAGCGGATTCGTGACTTGGAGAAGGAAGGCAATTTAAATGAGCTTGTTGATTTGCTCAAAAATGACGCCGAACGCGAGGGTGCTTTTTTCGCTGAGCCGGTTATATTGAAGGAGAACCGCCTATATCCGATACCAAATTACGGTTCAGCCATGTCCCCATTTTTCACAACACTATCTCTTTGGGTTGGTGCCTTGCTGCTCGTTTCACTGCTTAGTGTGGACGTCCATTCCACAGCAGAAACCGCATACCGCAGCTATCACGTCTATTTTGGGCGATACCTGACCTTTCTTACCATTGCGATTGTACAGTCGCTGCTTGTTACGATTGGCGATATATGGCTGCTTAAGGCTTATGTCGCAGACAAAATATGGTTTGTGCTGTTTGGCGTTATTTTAAGCGCGGTGTTCATGCTGATTGTGTACACGCTTGTATCCGTATTTGGAAATGTCGGCAAGGCGATGGCTATCGTTCTGCTTGTGCTTCAGCTTGCTGGATCTGGAGGCACGTTCCCAATTCAAGTTACACCGCCGTTTTTTCAAGCGATTCACCCCTTCCTGCCCTTCACCTACGCGATCAGCATGATGCGCGAAGCGGTGGGCGGCATCTTATGGGATATTGTTGCCAGAGATTTAATTGCTCTTGCGCTCTTTGCTGGTGCTGCACTGCTGATTGGCCTAGCTCTGAAGAAATGGATTAACCGCTATTCTACCAAAATGCTGGAAAAAGCAAAGCAAAGCGGTTTAATTCATTAGCAAAACATTTGACTAGCCCCCTTTTTCTATGAATAATAAAATAAACAATAGAAAAACGATCTTGGGTTAGGAGGCAATTATATGTCCATGGTTCCACAAATATTAGAGTTTAATAAAAAATTTGTTGAGGAAAAACAATATGAAGCCTATTTGACTGACAAATTTCCCGATAAGAAGATTGCAGTTCTTACTTGTATGGACACTAGACTCGTAGAGCTTCTGCCAAAAGCATTAAATTTAAAAAATGGCGATGCCAAATTTATTAAAAATGCTGGCGCCATTCTGACTCAGCCGTTCGGAAGCGCGATGCGCAGTATCCTGATTGCCGTGTACGAGCTTGGCGCACGCGAGGTTCTCGTCATTGGCCATCATGGCTGCGGTATGACCAACCTCAATACAGAAGGCATGGTCAGCAAATTCCAAGATCACGGCATCGATCCGCTTGCCATTGAAACGCTAGAAAATTCAGGCATACGCATGGATAAATTTTTGCGGGGCTTCGCAAGTTCCGAAGAAGGCGTCATGCACAGCGTCAAATTGATCCGTAAGCATCCTCTCTTCCCAAAAGACATTCCTGTTCACGGCTTTATACTCGACCCCGAAACGGGCGCTCTGGAGCTTCTCGTACAGGATTATCAAGCAGAGTAATTGAACCATAAGCAAAGAATACAAAAAACGGTTGTCCTTTCAGCTGAATCAGCCCATAGGACAACCGTTTTTTATTTTATCGCAATATAGATGTCGACTTCCGCATTCGCAGGGTCAAATGTCCGGCCGTCATACAGCTCGTAATCGCCGCCATAAGTTCGCTCAATAGACGAATGCTCGAAAAACGCCCAAATTTCACCCCATGCTTGCGCTACAACTTCATAAACGGGACCCTTCTTCGTTTTAAAAACCATAAATTTAGCCACCGGAACCGTCGCTTGCTCTAGTCCATCCGGCAGCTTGGCTTGTGCATCTGCCCGCTCATGCCCAATAAGCACCGTATAGGCTCCACTAGCATCACTTTCATAATCCGTATACAGCGCATAGATAAGATGACCGTTATTCACCTGTGCTCGTTCTGAGATACCGCTGGTGAAATAAGAATCCCATAGACTGGACAAAAGTCCGTTTGCTCCCGCTTCCTGGGCATTCGTCGTGCGCGTTGTTACCCCTATAAGCGTAACTGCTGGTTTTACTGCAATGGTATCATTCATCTGCTGATTCCCCATTTCCTTGATTTGATCTTATTTTACCGCAGGAAACTGGACAGCTGTCTGTCTTAGTTCTTATAACGGTTAACAATATTTTGAGCTCGCATAATAATTTCCTCCACGAGAGCCTGAGGCTGCTCAACCTTAACCTGATCACCGTAGCTTAGCAGCATCCCATAAAACCAGTCATCTATCGTATGCTTGCCTTCCACACGCAAGCTTCCATCCGCTAATACAGTCACTTGATCCGGATGGAAAGCATCTCCTACACGGTGGCGCACCTGCGGCTGGAAAATAAGCGTTACGATGGTATCGGCATTTTTCGACCATTCTACATCCCATGCGTAACCGTCCAGCGAAGGAGTCTCGCGGCGTTCAAATCTCTCCAGCAAGAGATTCAGCTTCTGTATGCGTGATAAACGGAATACACGGAACTGCTCGCGAAGCGTGCAGTAAGCCTGCAAATACCATATGTTTCCTTTCAAAATAAGCGCATACGGCTCAATCACTCGCTCCGTTTCCGTGCCGTTCATGTTAATATAGCTAAGCTCCGCCTTCCGCGTCTCTTCAATCGCCTTCTTGAACAAGTTTACCTTGTCGCGCGCTGCTGGTCCCTGCCCCCAAGGATTCAAATCAAAAACCAAGCTATCTCCAAGGTGATCGTTCTGAAGCTTATCCGATTTGTGCAGCAATGCTCTTACCTTCTCATGCAAACCAGCATAGGTCGCATCATCCAATGCGGTACCTATGCCTTTGACGGCTGCTATAAGCGACGAGATTTCTGCTAATGTTAAATAGTGACGAGACAGCGTATATTGCTCCATAATCTCGAATCCGCCCGTTGTCCCTTGATGAGCCAATACCGGAATGCCGGACTGGCTTAACGTGTCCATGTCGCGGTAAATTGTTTTTGTCGATACTTCAAAACGATCCGCCAGCTCCTTGGCGCTTATTCGTCCCCGGTTAAGCAGCAGTACCGTCATCGCGAGTAAACGATCAATCTTCAAATCAGTTCCTACTTTCCAAGCTTTTGCATCTACATAAATCTAATTTCAGCAATCGGCCCACTCTGGACAAAACCTATATTTTGATAGACTTTGTTAGCAGCAGGGTTTTTATTATCCGCATACAGCATCGGCTCCCTGTTCTCTTCCTCCAAAATTTCGCAAATTCCCGCTACAACCGCACTTGCATAGCCGTTTCTCCGAAGGACAGACGGCGTATAAACCGCATTGATCCGTCCGTGCCGCGGAGATCGATGAGCGATGTTGGCCATCGCCACTGGCAGCTCATCAACAGACCAGAAATATAAATTGCCTCTCATGACCATTCCCTCTGCAGCGGGCATCTGACTGGCAGGTATAACCGACGCCCCATACGCGTCCTCAGAGAAGCCAGCCAAAAACTCAGCGACAAGCTCTACATGCTGGCGTGTTGCTTGAATCATTTTCCCTTTGACCTTCATGGGCTTAATCACCTTCGGGCATGAATAAGCAGTCATCAACATATAAGCATGATATTGCAGCTGGTTCGCCTCCGCATACATTTTCGCGAACGGTTCTGCCGTAGACGGAGCTCCGCATATACCCGGCAAATCCGTTCCTTCGTAATAAGCGATAAGCTCCTGCATAAGCATATCTCTGCGCTCTTCCGTCATATCCTCCGATAGCCACAACCAAGCGTTATGCCCAGGCGAACCTGCAAAGAGCAGCCGTCCGTCAGACGTCTTCAAGCTCGTTGCGCCTTCCAATGCCGTAATCAAATGAATCAGATTATATTGCAGTTCATCTCGCATAAATGGAAATTGATTTAAAACATGATCATCTGGATGCAGTTTTTCTAACATATGATCCCTCCTTTTCTCGCTGATAATTTTCAGTCCAACACCAATACCCATAATGAGTAGGGATGTAACAACGATGTCTATTAACTGATCCTTATTTTAACAAAAAAACCTTAATAGGTATAACGATATTGGTGCGTTTCTACACGCTCACTTCRGCTGCTAAAATCCAAAATCCTGATGCGATAAATCGGTATTAACTCCAATGGCAGCTTTGCTGCCTTCGCCGGCTGCGACAACCAGCTGTGCAGGTACAATAATAGAAGAATCGCCGGCTGCATATATGCCCCTTATGCTCGTTCTGCCGTAATCGTCCGTAACGAAGCCGCCTGCCTGTGTCATCGCACAGCCGAGCGCTTCTCCGAAGTGCGCTGCTTGGCCCCAAGATGGCGTAACAAAGCCGCCTGTGCGCTCAATCTCGGTGTTATTCGCAAATACGATACGATGAAGGCGGCCATTCTCGCCATGGAGAGCTTTAATTTTTTGCTGCGTCACTTGAATCCCTCTTTGGCCTAGTTGACCGATCTGCTGCGAGCTAAGGCTGTTCATTCCATTCGTACAAACGACTACATTACGACTCCAGTTAAACACCGTTTTCGCCAAATTGAAAATATTCGAGCCCTCCGAAATGACGACGAGCGGTTGATCACGCAGCTCCCAGCCATCGCAGTATGGGCAGCTGAACAGGCTTCTTCCATAAAAATCACGTATGCCGGGGATAGCAGGCAAAGACTCCTTCAGACCTGCTGCCAAAATAAGCGTGCGAGCGTGATAAATAACACCGTTGCTTGTCATCAGATGGAAGCCCATCTCGCTTTGCTGCACCTCCGTCACTTTGTCAGGCTTAATGGTAACCGAAGGATACTGGGCAATATCTGCATGGGCTAATCGACGAAGCTCGCGCGGCTCAATGCCATCTCGCGTGATGAAGCCATGCGACTCATGGGTTACCGCGTTTCTAGGCTTATTGTGATCAAATACAATAACAACTCTTCGCGATCTGCCCAGCACGAGCGCTGCATTTAAACCAGCAGGCCCGCCGCCGATGATGGCACAATCCAGCTTCATATCTATCGCTCCCTTATCAGTTGAACTATTAACAAGCCGATACGTTTAAACAAATTATCGCTTATCTTTATTCAATCTGGGCAGGAAGGATGCATCTTGATTATGTAATAAAGGGCGTGCTGCAGGCAGCTTCTAAAGATTAATATCTTCTCACTTATGTAATCTCCAATCGACAATTTTCTTCACGAATTGTATAATTCTGTTGTTCCTTCATTAACTAACGGTGGTGACTATTATTTTATATGCAATCTCTTTGTTAGTTTCCTTTGCTATCGTTTATTTCTTAATTCCTCCGTTTGCAAAGCTTGCTTTCCGTCTTGATTTTGTGGACAAGCCCCGCAAGGATGTTGAGCGAAAACTTCATAGGGAACCGATCCCTCTTACTGCTAGCTATGTTATTTTCATCGGATTCTTCTTTACTTATTTGCTCGTAACAAGAGATTTCTCCCTGCAAACTGGCGCCATATTTCTAGGCGGCGTACTGCTTCTCTTCATCGGCACGGTTGATGATTGGTACAAGACGAAAGGCAAAGACTTTCCGTCGCTTCCTAAATTTATCGTCCAAATATCAGCAGCGGTGCTCGTTTATGCTTCTGGCATCGCATTTACCGGCTTTTACAATCCGCTATCAGGCGAATATGTACTGCTTCCCGTTATTTTGCAGTTTACGCTTACGATTTTGTGGATCTTTGGCGTAACGACGGTCATTAACTTCTCCGATGGCATGGAC
>NZ_JBFRDK010000028.1:0-47172 GCF_052113545.1 Paenibacillus sp. TAF43_2 | reverse complement strand
GAGTCTGGGCCGTGTCTCAGTCCCAGTGTGGCCGATCACCCTCTCAGGTCGGCTACGCATCGTCGCCTTGGTGAGCCGTTACCTCACCAACTAGCTAATGCGCCGCGGGTCCATCTRTAAGTGATAGATTGCTCCATCTTTCCCGATTCAGTCATGCGACCATATCGCGTATCCGGTATTAGCATTCGTTTCCGAATGTTATCCCAGTCTTAYAGGCAGGTTACCCACGTGTTACTCACCCGTCCGCCGCTAAGTATCAGAGGTGCAAGCACCTCATCAACTCCGCTCGACTTGCATGTATTAGGCACGCCGCCAGCGTTCGTCCTGAGCCAGGATCAAACTCTCCAAATTGGTGTTTGACTTGCTCAATACTTAACTAGCTATTTTAAAACATTATCGGATCGACGTGATCCATTTGTTCAGTTTTCAAAGAACTTGTTTGTCACATTTTGTCGTGACAAGAAATGATATTATCATCTTCGTCCAACGTTGTCAACCGTTTGTTTCACAAATGTTTGTGAGTCAATCAATTGTTTGTCCGTGTCTCAGAAGCGACAAGAAATAATATATCACTTACGCAAACAGAATACAAGTTGAAAAAAATTACAATTACAATTTATTTTAACGCACTCATTATTCTGATTTATGGATAGTAATCCATCATCATTTTACTAAAAACAAAAGGAGCTATTCCTCAAGGTCTATAACCTTAAGGGACAGCTCCTTCTTATTAAAGCATTCAAAACAATGCTTTGAATAACGTCTTATTACTATATAACGGTTTCACCCAAAAGGCGCATTAACTCTGCTTCCTCTTCTATAACAGTAATACCAAGCTCGCGAGCTTTCGTCAGCTTGCYTCCTGCGCTTTCGCCTGCAACAACAAAATCTGTTTTCTTAGATACACTGCCTGAGATTTTGGCTCCGCAAGCTTCGAGCAGCTTCGCAGCTTCATCCCTAGACATCGTCGGCAGCGTACCTGTAAGTACGACTGTCTTCCCGCTGAATACACTATCATTCCTCGCAACCAGCTGCTGTTCCGCTTCAGCTTTCACACCTAGCTCGCGCATTCTGGCAATACTCGCAATAATAATGGGATCTTGAAAAAATCCAACGATGCTCTCAGCAACAATACCGCCAACATCCGGAAGCGTAATAAGCTCTGCAGCTTCCGCCTGCATAATAGCATCTAGATTTCCATAATGATCAGCCAGCATTTTCGTTGTTGCTTTGCCTGTGTTCGGAATGCCTAGGGCAAATAAGAATGACGCAAGCTCTCTATCCTTGGACTTTTCAAATGCGGCAAGCAGCTTGAGCGCCTTCTTCTCACCGAATCGTTCGAGTCCAATCAGATCATCGTAAGCAAGAGCGTACAAATCAGCAGGATCACGTACTCCGCAATCTTTGTATAGCTGTTCTGCTGTCATGACGCTGAACGTATCGATATCCATTGCATCCCGAGACGCAAAATGAGTGATCCGGCCGATAATTTGCGGCTGGCAGCCCAGCTTATTATTGCAGAATAGGTGAGCTCCCCGCTGCTCGAGCTCCGTTCCGCATGATGGACATACGGTTGGGAACACAATTTCTTCACCAGGCACATCATCTGCCTTGCCCAATATTTCTGGAATAACATCATTTGAGCGGCGAATCGTAACAAGTGTCCCTAGTGCGAACTTGAGGTTTTTGCGTTCAATATCGCCAATATTATTGAGCGTACAGTTTTGTACAGTAACACCAGCGAGCTCAACAGCCTCGACGCGCGCGACTGGGGTTATTTTGCCGGTACGGCCAACCTCCCAAGACACGGCTTCGAGTACTGTTGCTGCTTCCTCCGCTTCGAACTTAAAGGCAACCGCCCAGCGAGGGAATTTATCCGTATAACCTAGTGCTTCCCGTGTCCGCATATCTACAACCTTGATTACAGCACCATCAATGAGGAAATCCAGCTGCTCCCGTTTTTCTGTTACACGCAGCAGCTCTTCTTGAACCTCTTCGATCGTATTTTGATACGTTACATATGGATTCACCTTAAAGCGGTTGTCGTTCAGAAACTTCTGCATTTCATGATGATCTGCAAAAGAAACTCCGTCAGCGTAGCCGACATTATAGAAAAATGCGTTCAGCTTCCGCTCGGCTGTAACCCGCGGATTAAGATTGCGCAGCGCGCCTGCAGCGGCATTCCGTGCATTTTTGAGCGGTTCAGCTGCCGTTTCATTATATTTGGCGAGCACCGAAAGCTGCATAATGCCTTCTCCCTGCACTTCAACAATACCATCAGCCCAAGGAATTGTGAGCGGAACAGAACGTATTGTTCGAACCTGCTGCAATATCCCTTCGCCAATCGCACCGTTTCCGCGCGTAGCTGCTTGAACCAGCTGTCCATCCTCGTAGGTCAGATTCAGGGTCAAGCCGTCAAACTTCAGCTCAACGACATAAGTAGGCTGCGGCAAAGGCTCTTCTTCCGGATGTTTTGCATTATAATCGGCGACTGCTTTAAGCAATCTTGTATTCCACGAAAGCAGGTCTTCCGTATTTTGAGCTTTGTCCAAACTCCATAAACGAGCACGGTGTTTGTACGGCTCAAAACCTTTGAGCAAATCGCCGCCTACTCGCTGTGTCGGCGACTCAGGCAAAAGCACGCCCGTCTCCTTCTCCAAAGCGACAAGCTCATCATAGAGCCTGTCATAATCCGTGTCATTTATTGTAGGCTGATCAAGCGTGTAGTAGCGATAATTATGCTCTGCAATGATCGCAACAAGCTGCTGCATTCTCTCTAATTGAGCGTTCACGGAAGGCTCCTCCTTCTAATCGTCAAAAATGGCTGATCAACCTTATACTTTTGTTATCGGGGCAAAGCCGGCAAGCAATCGCTTGATGCCAACCGGAGCCGGGAATGCGATGTTAAGCTCCATATCCTTGCCCGTTCCTTTGACGGAGACGATAACCCCAATTCCCCATTTGCCATGCGACACGCGATCGCCTGACGCAAATGTTCCAGGCGCGGCATCGCCCGCCGCGCTGCTGCCCTGAGCCGCCCGAGCGGCTTCTTGCAGCGGCGTGCTGACACGCACGCCGCCTCCTCTGCCGCCCATCGCGGCCGAGCCCGTTCCCCCCATACCTGGGGAACGGCTGCCTGCACCGGGCGCACCGCCAGCTGGCGCGCGACCGGCAAACCCGCGGCTCGCGCCTTGCGCAGCCGCACCAGTACCGCCCGTGACGCTAACGCCGCTGCGAGTGCCCACGCTTCCACGTGAATAACCGCCGCTGCCGCTCGAAGCGCCTTCTCTTACGCTCTCTGGTATTTCCTGCAGGAAACGCGAAGGCATGTTGCTGCTCGTACGGCCAAACAAAGTCCGCATCCGCGCACATGTCAGATAAAGCCGTTTCTCCGCGCGGGTAATCCCTACATATGCAAGGCGCCGCTCCTCTTCAAGCTCTTCATTATCAGCAAGAGCACGGCTATGCGGAAATACGCTCTCCTCCATGCCGATAATGAAAACGACAGGAAACTCAAGTCCTTTAGCACTATGCATGGTCATCAGTGTAATCGCATCTTTGTTCTTCTCTGCTTCTTCTTCATCCTTGTTCAAGGAATCGATGTCGGCTATGAGTGCCAAATCAGTTAGGAACGCCACGAGCGTCCGATCCTCATTGCGCTTCTCAAAATCCATCGTCACCGACAGAAACTCATCGATATTCTCAAGACGCGCCTTCGACTCCAGCGTGTTCTCTTGATGCAGCTCCATCCGGTACTGCGACAGCTCCAGCACCTTCTCTGTAAGCTCCGTTACCGATAAATATTCAACCATCCGTGTAAGATTGTCGATAATCTCATAAAACTCGCGCAATAGCGTCCGTGTCCGAGCATTCACCTCAACCTCTCCGAGGTTGTTCAATACACGGTAAATGGAAGTGCCTCTTCTCGCAGCTTCATCCGCAAGCTTGCCAACCGTTGTATCCCCGATCCCCCGCTTCGGCACATTAATGATACGCACCAAGCTTATATCGTCATCCGGGTTGGAAACGAGCTTCAAATATCCGAGCAAATCCTTAATCTCTTTGCGATCATAGAACTTAATGCCGCCAACGATTTGATAAGGAATATCCGATTTAATCAAAATTTCCTCTATCACCCGCGACTGAGCATTGGTACGGTATAATATCGCATGATTGGCAAATTTATAGCCGTTATTCACATTTTTGCGAATTTCCCCCGTTACAAAATATCCTTCATCATGTTCAGTATCTGCTTGATAGAGTGCAATGAGATCACCCGCGCCTTGATCCGTCCATAGCTTCTTCGGCTTGCGCCCTGTATTCAGCTTAATAACCGCGTTTGCTGCATCGAGAATATTTGCTGTTGAACGATAGTTTTGCTCCAGCATGATCGTCCGCGCCTCTGGATAATCGCCCTCAAAATTCAAGATATTCGTAATGTCAGCTCCGCGCCAGCGGTAGATGGACTGATCGCTGTCGCCTACTACGCATATATTATGATGTTTATCCGCAAGCATGCGGGTCAGCATATATTGTGCTCTGTTCGTATCCTGATACTCATCCACATGAATATATCTGAACTTGTTCTGATAAAATTCAAGCACCTCTGGTACATCTTTAAACAGCTGAATCGTCATCATAATAAGATCGTCAAAATCAAGTGAGTTATTGCTTCTCAGCTTTTTCTGGTATTTCGTAAACACTTGGGCAACGATGCCCTCAAAATAGTCGCCGACCTTTTGCTCGAATTGCTCCGGCGTGATCAGCTCATTTTTCGCTCCGCTTATTGCAGCTTGAACCGCCTTCGGCTCAACCTTCTTCGTATCGATGTTCATATCCTTCATACAGCCGCGGATTACCGACAACTGGTCCGAAGAGTCCAAAATAGAGAAGCTGGATGTAAAACCGATCCGATCGATATCTCTTCTGAGGATACGCACGCACATCGAGTGGAAGGTAGATACCCAAATGTCCCGCCCTGATGGTCCAACAAGCGCACTGACCCTTTCCTGCATCTCTCGTGATGCTTTATTCGTAAAGGTGATGGCCAAAATACTCCATGGCGCGACACGCTTCTTTTCTATTAAGTAAGCAATTCGATGTGTCAGAACGCGAGTCTTGCCGCTGCCCGCTCCCGCCATAATCAAAAGCGGCCCGTCAGTCGCTTGAACAGCATCACGCTGCGGCGGGTTCAGCTTCTGTACCGCCTGCTCGATACTCATATAATTCAACATGCTCAGACTCCTTTGTTCGCATATGTTCGCCTCTCACCAGTGTAGACAACGGCTACCGCTGTGTCAATTTGAGAATATAGGAATTAGCTTGAATTATGACAGAAAGTATGTCAACGCTATAAACAAATAAAAGCATCTGCCGTTCTGTCCCATTGTCAATTAAGTGCAACTGGATCAGATACAGCGAATGCTTTTTTTCATTGAGACCATGGCTATAGGTAAAACAGGAACAACTCAGACATTCTTAACAGCTGCCACTGTCGATAACGCTGCTTCAAGATCGCTGTAAATAATGTTTCCTACAACGACGGTATGAGCAGCTTCTGCCGCTTGACGAGCTTTGTCTGCATTGTCAATTCCGCCGCCATAAAATACCCGTGCTTGCGTGGCTGTCATTCTTGCCCGTTTCACCAGCTGCATATCGCCGAATCGTCCGCTATATTCCAAATAAACAACCGGCAGGCGCATCAGCCGATCAGCCATTCGCACATGTGCGGTGAGCTCTGCTTCTGTCAGCTCCGTTTGCGCACCCGTAACTTTTGCAGCAGTAGCCTCTTCATTCAAAATAATATAGCCTTGCGCCGCCGTTTCTTCCCAAGGAACGAAGGAGCCATATTCTATTAGCCCTTCGGTTTGCCGTCCGGTAATCCATTCTGCTCTGCTCGTATTAAGGACAAGCGGTACAAAATAGCCGTCGAAGCCGGGAACCGCCCCCTCTAAAGTAGAAACCTCTAATGCACAGTCCACCGCATACCTGCGAATTCGTGCCATAAGATCCACTGTATTCTCAAAAGTAACGCCGCTGGAGCCTCCGACAATAATCGCATCGGTACCCGAGGTACAAATCGCGTCAAGCTGCTCATCGGAAATTTCTCGATCAGGGTCGAGCTTAAACACATGCCTCCAGCTTGAAAACCAAACCTCATTCATGAATGATCACGCCTCGCTTTGTCATAAATCAATTGTCGCATAATTGCTTTCCTTCTATGCTATGCCAGCGAGAAATCCGTGTCAAACAGTTACTCTCCTTCAAGCTTCTCTTTCATTTGCTTCATCAGGTCCTTATCGCTAGCATTGGGAACCCTTACCCGCTCTAAATAAGTCAAGGCTTCCGCTGGATCGCCGTCTGCCTTCGTAATGCCATAATAAATCAGTCTAGCTAGCGGACGCAGTGCGTCATCGTTATCCCCTTCTGACTTGTAAGACGCGATGGCTTCCTCATATTCCCCTTTAATGACCAGCCTGTCTCCAGCAAGCATCCCTTCCTCTGGCATCGTGAAAAACGGGGTTTTCTGGACTAGAGACGTGTAATAGCCGCTAGAGCTCGATATTTTGCGCCCGCCCGCATCATAAGCATCAACTGACCATATGAAATCTCCCCCGGGATAAACCGCGCCAAGCACTCCGATATTAGACAAAGCAACATTTCCTCCCGAGTCCATGCTTTTGCCAAATCCCAGCGTATTTCCTCTGAGTTCCTTCAAGCTGTACTCCGCTGTCGTTCCTTTAAAGCGCTCATCCGAGAGCTGTACTGTATTAGCGCCAACAGTATTACCATCTTTAATACGGAAAATGGACGTTATCGAAAGCGTATAGTAATCCGCACCCGGATAGGCATTCCATTCGAATTGCAATTTATCCCCGGTTAGCTGCTCTTTATTAACTGGTGATATAACACTTACTTGCGGTACAAATTGAAAATCGTATGTTTCTGTTTTGCCTTCTAGAGCGCTCACATACTCTCGGTCAGACTGCGTTAAGTAATATCCATTTACCTCAGCAGGGGTGACACCGACTCCAACCTCATACTTATTAGCATCCACGTCATAAAAACGATAAACACCATGCTCATCTGTAATGGCAACCGGGTAATGAAGATAAGGCGGCGTGCTCCATCCGCTTGCATCCTTGCGGTGCAATATAACAAACACATTCGCAGCCGGTTTTTCGCCAATCTTAACTTTCCCTGTTATAGCAGCCTGCTTATCAGGTATCGCCGTTCTTGTACTCAAAATCGCTTGATAGGTTCGCAGCTCCTCATCCGCATGAAATGTACCGGTATTCACATTTGCTTCAAGCTCTGCAAAAAGCCGTTCTGCTTTATCCCACTCCTTGTTCCACATATAAAGCTTGCCCAAATTAAATTTAACCCCATAAATATATGACGACGTTGAATATTGCTCCACCAAATGTTCGAGCCGGTTTATCTCGCGCATACGTTCCTCTGCCGTTCGTTCTCCTCCGCTGGAGGAGCTGCTGCTCGGGAAAATAAATATACGATCGTCGCCGCTCGAATCCGTAACCAGTTCGGACGCCTCAGACGCTAATAAAAGTGCAGATTCCGCACTCTCGGTTCGAGGAAACCACTTCCACAAAACATCGTATTTCTCCGTATGAAAAAGGAAAAAGGGAATTAGAAAATAGCAAGCTCCCGCTACAATCATAAGAAAAGCGAGCAGCATGGCCATCGTTTTCACTTTCATTCGTATCATTTTTCCTTCGGCCACCCTTCAAGCAGCTCTGATTCATAATAAAC
This sequence comes from Paenibacillus sp. TAF43_2, assembly GCF_052113545.1. Classification (NCBI taxonomy): domain Bacteria; kingdom Bacillati; phylum Bacillota; class Bacilli; order Caryophanales; family Paenibacillaceae; genus Paenibacillus; species Paenibacillus sp. TAF43_2. Next base: position 39,402 of record NZ_JBFRDK010000028.1, on the reverse strand, counting down.
GCCGCCTGCGATCATAATTAACCGATCGCTGCCTTCAAGTTCGGGCTTGGCTGCCATCGTTTGCGGAGAATATACGGATGAAGTTAAACGCTGCCAGCCGATTACGGGTACAACGATACACATGCATAGAACTAAAACGACAGCAATCCCAGGTATACGCAGCTCCCGATTCCAAAATGAAGGAGGGCATGCTCGGTCTAAAACAGTCTTTTGAAGCTGTTCAGTGAACTGAACACCCGCCAGCTCTATATCCAAATTTTCACGAATGCTTTTTGCATCATGCTCTTGTTTCATCCTGCCAGTCTCCTTCCTCTAATKGCTGCCTGAGCTGTCGCCGTCCTCGCGCAAGCTTACTCTTAATGGTACTTTCCGGCTCACCGAGCACCTGCGCGATTTCTTTAATGGTCAGCTCTTGATAATAATAAAGAACGATGACCTCACGATATTTGAAAGGCATAACCTCAATGGATTCACGAAGCGATGAGGCCAGCAGCCATTGTTCAACTCCCGCATCGGTCGGCGCTTTAAACATCATGTTATGCACGCTCATTTCTTCTCCTGTTTCGGCTCGAAACAGCAGCCTTTTCCAAGAAGCGAGCCGCATCTTGCTGCGGCAGCGATTAATCGTCATTTGCAGCAGCCAGCCGCGCAGGCTTCCATCGCCGCGGTATTGTTTTATTTTTTGAAAGGCGGTTATAAATACCTCCTGGCTCACATCCTCTGCCAAGTGATGATCCTTTAGCAGCAAGGCGGCTGTACGCAAAATATCGTTGCCGTACTGCTCCATCAGCCACTTCAGGGCGGAGCCGTCACCGCCTATCAGTCGTTCAATCGCTCGTTGCTCCGCACTCATCCATTCACCTGCTCTCTCTATAAGTAAAGATGCGGTTTGAAGCGCAAAAGGTTGCAAATGCGCCTTTTTAAAATTTCACAGCAAAAAAATACCGCCCTCCCATTCGCAGAGAAGACGGTATTGCTTGAAATTTGTTAGATTTATTTGACCAGTTGACCACGCGTCACGCCAAGCTGGTTAATGGCTTTCAGGCTGCGCCATACTTGCGTACCGCTAATACGGCCATCAAGCGCATCACGGTAAAGAGACAACACTTCAAGCACTTTCTCCGGCGTTTCTTCTAGAAACTCGACACGGAAATTGGATACGCCCATTCCTACAAAATTGCGAATGTACTCAGCGCCCGATTGCTCGATTGCATTGTACACGGTATTGCGGCAGCCTTCGTCTACGCGTACAGGATGCGCCATGCCAATACGATCCTGCAGGGAAGCACGTTTCTCCTCACAAGGACGTCCGCAGTTTGTGAAGTCAGTTCCTTCACTCATAAAGGTGCAATATACGCAATGCTCCGTGTGGAACATCGGCAAATGCTGATGGATAACCATTTCCAGCATCGACGTATCTGAGTTTTCCAGCAAGTCAACCATCTGCTGAATGTTCAAATCATACGACGGTGTAATCAGATCAAGACCAACCTCGGTAAACAGCTTCACTGCCTTATGATTGGCTACGTTCAGTGAGAAATCGCCAATCAGCTTAGGAAACGGCTTGTCCGGATTAGCTGCACGGGCGCGCAAGTAGTAATAAAGCGCTCCAGTGTTCCGAACAAGTACGGCATCGGGCTGCAGCTTCAATATATTCGCATGGTAGCCATTTTCGCCAGGCATGTGAATGCGCGGCGTAGCCAGAGCAATCGGCTTGCCTGCTTCACGGGCAGCGGCTACCGCTGCAGGGAATTGTTTAATAAACTCAAAATCGGCGTATACATAAGCGACGTCGGTTTTGACTGCTGCCTGCACCTGCTCCAAGGTGCGGCATAGTGCGATCAAGTTTGCATCTTTTCCGCTCTGAGGAGCCAAAATATCTTTTTTCGCCACATCAGCCAAAACAGCGTCCTCGCTTGCATAAATTGCATTCTTCACATAGACAGGCGGCTTCGGACGCTCGCCTGCAAGCAGCTCTACCGCTTCACGGCGCAGTCTGTTCAGCTCACGGATCGGTACGATCAAATCGCCTTGCAGCTCTACCTCGAGCTTCTCAAGCTGATAAACCGTTCCGCCCAGACGGCCCAGTTGATCCTCAAGCAGCGCTGCATCCATCGGACGCTTCTGTGCCTGCTCCAAATCAATCTCTGACGCGACTTCAACCGTCGTTCCCTTCTGCACATCTGTCCACCAGGTACGCATCGGCTGACCAAGCGCGCCCGTCACTCGAACATGAAGCGGGAATACGCGATATGGCTTTTCTGTTTCAAAAGAAGCTCTGAGGCGTCTGTCCAGCGCCGGATCGTTCGTTTTCCACACACGGTCGCCTACATGAACCTTGCGCAAATCAACATCATTGCGTCCAGCAACCAGTTCGATCAATATGCCTTCCTGCGCTTCGCCCTCGATCTTCACGCCTTGACGGCGAATATCGTAAACGCGGCCGCCCTCTTCCTTTTTCGTCGGGTCGCCTGCATCAAACACAATGCCATCTCCGCGCTTAAGCGGCGCTTCGATCTTCAGCGTAACCGCATCGCGCATAATGCGCTCTACTCGGCCGAGGTAGACACCGCGGCTTTTCGGGAACGTACCCTCAACAAGCATCTTGTTGTTTGTTCCCGACAGGAAACCATGCGTGAAGCCGCGCGAGAAGCTTTGCTGCAGCTCACGCACATCCTCCACAGACGGCTTCGACAAGTCGCCGTCAAAATATTTATCGATCGCGCGCCGATACTTGCTCACGACATTCGCGACATATTCCGGACTTTTTAGACGTCCTTCAATTTTAAACGAGGTTACGCCCGCTTGGATGAGCTCCGGCACAATATCAATCGCCGCCAAATCCTTCGGCGACAGCAAATACGCAATGTCTCCCATCGGCTGTACCTCGCCATCGACCATCAAATCATACGGCAGCCGGCAAGCCTGCGCGCATTCACCGCGATTGGCCGAGCGTCCTCCCCACATCTCGGACGTGAGACACTGGCCCGAATACGATACGCATAGCGCACCGTGCACGAATACCTCCATTGGCAGCTTCGCTTGCTCGCCAATGGTACGAATTTGCTTCAAATTATTTTCGCGGCCTAGCACGACCCGCTCAAGACCAAACGGCTTCGTAAACTCGACAGCCTCTGGCGATGTGATCGTCATCTGAGTAGAGCCGTGAATTGGAAAGTCTGGCGACAGCTCGCGAATCAGCTTCACAAGTCCCAAATCCTGTACAATTACCGCGTCCACGCCTGCATCGATACACATTTCGATTAACTTTTGCGCGTCTCTCAGCTCATCCTCAAATACGAGAATATTAAATGTGAGGAAACCTTTTACCCCGTACGTATGCAAAAATGCCATAATTTCCGGCAGTTCCTCACTGCGGAAATTGTTCGCGCGTGCGCGGGCATTAAATTTCTCCACGCCAAAAAATATCGCATCCGCGCCATTTGCAACAGCCGCTCTCATGCAATCCCAATCGCCAGCCGGAGCCAGCAGCTCTATGTCCGATCTCATTATTGTATCTGTCATATTAACTATCAATCCCTCTCATTCTTGAAACCTGCTTCCACTATCTTAACAAACCACGGACATCTATACCACTACACAATACTGGCATCTCGCTAGCATTCACGTTTGACGCCTCATTTAAATGAAAAAAAGACCGATTCCCAAATAAGGGAACCGGCCTTCTACTAATTAAAACGAATCGATTGCACGGCGTCGTTAATGATTTTGAGGTTGCTTTCTGTAGCACGCACATCGTTGTAGTAGAAATTAAATACTATATTTCCTTGTGCTGATTCAAAAATATAAAACTCTTCTGTATACGGAATATCATCTTTTGGCTTAGAGGTATGGATAACGACATGCTGTGCTGTTTTCCCATTGATCGTAACCGTATTGGATTGCTTCGTCGTACTTCCCTCCGCGCTGCCTTCCGCTGAATTCACATATTGCAAAAGCGAGTTTACAACGCTAGCCGCTGGTGCATCCGACTCAAAAATATTTAAGCTTCCTGCACTAAACGAATACAAAACATCATCTTCGTTAAAGTTTTTCTGAATTCCATACCAGTAGGTTGGGAGTTCAATAGAATAACCATAAGTAGAGCTGCGTTTTGTTGTTTTTGTGCTGCGGTCAGCCAAATCATAGCTTTCCTCGACATTGCCAAAGTTTTTCTCAATTAAAGCAGTATCAATATCTACGGAAGCCAAAACTTGATTGTACGTAAGCTTGCTCTTCGCGCTATTAGCGGTAGGATACATATAAACTAATGTATAACGGTAATTTCCTGAAAATAAAGCAATCTCATTATAGGTAAACCATGCGTCCTCACCTAACGAAAGCTCATAGCTCAGCGCTACCGCCTTGCCATCAATCAAAGTTACTGGTGTAGTAACGAAGTTGCGAACACTTGAGTTAACAAAATCCTCACGAATTCTCGCTTCCCTCTTTTGTGCCCAATTGTCCATCGTAACGCCTGCTGTTAATGAAGTGAGAGAAAAGAAGAAAAGTTCCTTACCGTTTTGGAACGATGGTGTCGTGCTCTCATAATCTTTGTTCCAATCCGTTGGAAGCTTAACAGTGAGCCCGTAATCCTCGTCTTTGAAGGTGATTACGCCATCTTTTACCTTCGTAACATCCTTAAGCGATTTATCTGCTGTATTAAAGGAAGGAGTAAAGCTGTTTAAGAATGTATCATAGCTAGTCAAAACGGACTTATTCGCACCTTTAGCGCCTACAATAACAATGTAGTACTTATCGCCTTTTTGAATACCGCGATACTCGTAGTTCATTTTTGTTTGCTTAGCGTAGCTTATCACCTTCTCGAAGGTTAAACCGCCTACTGTGATCGTGCGTTTGTCTACTGTAATCTCATCTTGATCATAATAGGAAATCATAAGCTCTCTCTGCTCTTCGACAGACAGCAAGTCATCGCCTACACGTTCCGTAATCACATTCACTTGCGCAGCAACCTTGGAATCATCGGCAGTATCTGCCCAAGTAATAAATTCGCCGTTATCGCTTTGATCCACTTGAATCAAGCCTGCTGGATAATTTAATGACCAGCCATGGTAGCTGTCGCCAATTTTTGTTTTGCCAAATTCGGAATCAATAGATGTGCCGCCAGTAGCAGACGATTGCGCACGCACACCAATAATAATGGTTTCTTTAGTCGCATTGTCAGCTGTAATTTTTGCGCCAAAAGCTTCTACAATAACGCGCAGCGGCACCATTGTTGAGCCTTTAACCGCAACCGGAGCAACAGCTACTGCTTTAACTGCACCGTTCACTTTTACCGTTTTGCTGCCAAAAGTTAAAACAATCTTGCGGTCATTGTAAGTAAGTGTGATTACATTGCCGTTTTCCAATTTAAGTCCTGCGCCAAAAGCATTTGTAATGACTTTTAGCGGAACCATCGTTGTTCCGTTGCTTACAAAAGGAGCCTCTACCGTAGTAGCTTTCCCATTAATTTTGACCGTTTTGCTGCCCGCCTTCAAGCGTACTTCAACCTTATTGTCTGCCTCTGCTGCGAATGCAGCTACCGGCAGCATCGCTAAAACAAGCAAAACCGGCAAGAGCATGGTTAACATTCTTTTAAACATATTTAATCTCATAAACTATATCCCCTTATAATTAAATGATAGCTTTGTTCTAAATTTAACTCTGCCGCCTAACCTTCTACTAATGTCAACTTGCGGGTAACAAGGTCGCCGTCGATCTGCAGCATTACCTCTACTTGTTGACCCGGCAAATAACTTTTTAGGAGCTCATTAAGCTCCACCTTTGCGGATACTTGCTTGCCTGCAACTTTATAAAGCAAATCGCCAGCTTGGATACCTGCTTTTTTGGCGGCTGCCGATGTCACCGATTTGACTGTTAACGGGTCGGAGGTCGGGATTCCGATGAGCGCAGACCAGCTTTCCTCAAGTCCAAGGCCAAGCGAGGCGCGTTTCACATGTCCGTATTTGAAAAAATGACTCGTTACGTACTGTACGGTATCCGCAGGAATAGAGAACCCGAGATTATCGACTCCTACCTCTACAAATTTTAAAGAATTAATGCCGATGACCTCGCCTTTCATGTTGACAAGCGGCCCACCGCTGTTGCCTGGATTTATCGATGCATCCGTTTGGAGCAGGTTGTATGCCGAAGAAACACTCCGATTCATGCCGCTCAGGATACCGCTTGTTGCCGTATTGCGAAGGGAGAACGATACAGGTGTGCCGATGGCTACAACCGTCTCACCTACTTGAACCTTGAGCGGTGACGGGGCAAGCTTCGCGATTGGGAGCTTCGATGCCTTAATCTTAACTAATGCAAGATCACTCGCCTCATCGTGATGCGTGCGTTCTGCATCGTATTTCTTGCCGTCTGCTGTAACGACAACCAGATTGGTCATATCCTCAACAACATGCGCATTCGTCACGATCCAGCCATCTGTGCGAATAATAACGCCGGTTCCATGCGCCAATGCATACCTAGGATCTGCCGAGCCAATATCCTTCGGCTTGCCGATAATCGCGACGACGGAAGGCGATACCTTCTTTACAACCGATGGAATGTCGACTGGTGTATACGCGTACGTGTTTGTCTTGGAATCAAACGTACCCGTTCCGCCTAGAGCATTTGTTAATGAGCTTGCTTTGACATAAACCTCTCCATTAATTTTCGCAGCATTCAGCGTATGTGTAGCTGTGTTGCCTGCACCAGCACCCCATACCGTTCCTGCTGCAACAATCGCTCCTAATACAATGAAGCTGCAGACACGTAGCAAGCTGCTTTTCATGAAGCCACTCTCCTAATTTTTGTTCATGCACACCATTCTCTTAATGAAGAAACTATGCTGCATGAAATAGTAGTAATCCGTTGTAATATAGCATAATTTCCCATATACAACAATGAAAATCGGTAGACTTGTTCTCCCAAAAAAATACTAATTATTAATCTCGATTCCTCGTACTGCGCTTGTTTTGTTTAGTTATTATGCGATTTTGCCAAATATGATTTCGGTTATGTGTTCTGAGAATAGAAGTGTTATACTAGATGGGACTACTAAATCAATCCATATCGATGGATTCGGGAGGTAAATGAACAAATGAAATTAGGAGTATTTAGCGTACTTTTTGCACAAAAGCCGTTCGAGGAAGCACTTGACTACATCGCATCCAAAGGACTTGATGCCATTGAAATCGGAACTGGCGGATACCCTGGGAACGCACACTGTGACCTTGATGGTTTGCTTGCCGATGAAGGAAAACTGAAAGCGTTTAAACATGCAGTAGAATCACGCGGTTTGATGATCAGCGCACTTAGCTGCCACGGTAACCCTTTGCACCCTCAGAAAGCGATTTCGTCTGAGCATGATGAGGTTATTCGTAAAACGATTGAGCTTGCTAACCGTCTTGAAGTTTCCGTTGTAAATACTTTCTCCGGCTGCCCTGGCGATCACGAGGATGCAAAATATCCGAACTGGCCGGTTGCACCTTGGCCAAACGATTTCCAAGAAATTTTGAACTGGCAATGGGAAGCGAAAGTTATTCCATATTGGTCTGAGATCGGCAAAATTGCTACAGCTAGCGGTGTGAAGATGGGCCTTGAGCTGCATGGCGGTTTCTCCGTTCACAGCCCGGCTACTATGCTTCGCCTTCGCGAAGCGGCTGGCAATGCAATCGGCGCCAACCTAGACCCGAGCCACATGTGGTGGCAAGGAATTGACCCTGTTCAAGCGGTACATATCCTTGGACGCGCTGGAGCTATCCATCACTTCCATGCTAAGGATACGACAATCGATCCGATTAACGTAAATCACCACGGCGTAACGGACATGCAATCGTATGCCCTTATGCTTGACCGTGCTTGGCAGTTCCGTACAGTTGGTTATGGCCATGACCTCAAAACATGGGCAGACATCCTTAGCGCGCTTCGTCTAGTCGGCTACGACTATGTTGTGAGCATCGAGCATGAAGACGGCCTAATGTCCGTTGATGAAGGCTTCACGAAAGCTGTTCAAAATCTTCAACAAATTCTTATCCGCGAGCCGCTTGGCGAGATGTGGTGGGTTTAATTTCTAGCAACAAAGAAAAAGGTCTGCCGGACTTGTCCGGCAGACCTTTTTTCTATGTATGCTATTACGCCATCCAAACCTTTGTGATCATAATGAAATCAATCAACAAAAACAATGCGAGTGAAACGGTTGTAAAACCGATCGCAAAAATGTTTTTCTTCGGACGAGCGGTCAGTAGTCGAACCAGTCCGATTGCGATCAATACGGTAAAGGCCAACATAAACCAATCGAAAGTTCCAATTTTACTTGCTGTTTGAGCTGCTGCTTCTGCCAAAAACATGAAGGGACCTCCTTTTTTTCGCACGTAACCTATTTTACTATATGTTAGCTTTTTGTGGCTCAAGGCGCAAGTCCGAATCTTCATTCGTAACAACTTTGTCACGATTTACTAAAAAAAATGAATCTTTAGCTTAGAGCCGGCATTTTACTAATAAGCCCTCATCTATAAATTGTCCATCTCTACCAAGATCTATAACAGCATTTTGACGATACTGAATGAGTCTACACCCTTGATGAAATAATAAAATAACTAAAAAAGGAATCGGGAAGTATTTCACTCTTCCCGATCCCTAACGAGCTACTTGCTATTCAGCAATGCTATAATTAAAGTCACCGCTTCTGCCCTTGTTGCCTGATCCGCAGGAGCGAATATGCCGCCATCTCTGCCTTGAAGTAGTCCCGCTTTGAATGCTGCTGCCACATAAGGTTTTGCCCAATTTGGGATTTGATCAGCATCTTTAAACGATAGCTCGGCATTGTTCTCTAGAGGCAGCTTCTTCGCACGGACGATCATAGCTGCCACCTCTGCGCGCGTAATCGCTTGAGCCGGACGATACGTGTTATCCTCGAACCCGCTTGCGATACCTGCGTTCACTACACTCGCAATATAAGGTCTTGCCCATGCAGGAATCATGTCGATATCTGCAAAATCAGCGTCGCCTTTTTCTTCTAGATGCAGAGCTCTTGCCAGCATTGCAGCAAATTCTCCGCGCGTTACACTTGCATTTGGACGGAAGGAATTGTCCGTATAGCCATTAATAAATTTAAGCTTAACCGCTTGCTGTATGGCATCCGATGCCCAGTGTCCTTCGATGTCCGTTAGTACAATGTCCGTTGTCGGTTTCTCAGGATCTTTTCCACCTGGATTCACCGGGTCAGGATTGGTTGTACCGCCTCCAGGTGTACCACCCGGCGATGATGTATCCACGTTCGTTTTCACGACAACACTTGGACCATCCTCACTCCACTTGCCGCCTGCGTTGCCCGCTTCAATCTTGAACGTGTAAGACGTATCCGCAGATAGTCCGCTTACTTGGTAGCTATACACACTGCCTGCAACGCTCGCCAGTTTGACGCCATCCTTGTAAATGGCATATTCTGTGATGCTTGGAGCATCGACAGCCGGTGTCCAGTTTAAGGTTACTCCCGTCTGCGTCACATTCGAAGCGGTCACTACTGCGTTTTCCCATGCTGGCGCCTTTGGCTCTGGTTGTTTTACGTGAAGAGTCAGCGCTTTTGCCCGTAATGGAACTAATTCACCCGTCGAAGAATATTTAATATTGTCGAAAGCAAATGTACGTCCATTTGCACTATCCCATAAATAACCGAGTACGATTCTGTCGAAGCTTGCAATCGCTGCCGTTGTTTTCACCAATTGCCCATCGATATACATCTTTAAATCTGTACCTGATGTGTAATCCCACTTCAGTTCATGCCAACCGACGCTTCGTTTCACAGGAGTGGCTTCCCATGCGGTTGAAGATCCGCTTGCCCTTACTGAATAATACTCCAGCGACCCATAGGTGCCGCCGTCATACAATAAGCCCATGCCTGCAAGCAGGCTGCTTCTTGCATTTCCGACATGCGCGACAACCCGCGTCTTCGAGCTTTCGGAGCCGTCATCATAAAGCATCATCGATACGACGCCCTGCTGCTTGCCGCCAAACACCTTTTGAATGGCATTGCTGCCGTTTCCAACAACAAATAGCGCACTTTGATCGCCATGATAAGCGACCTTATCCGAAATGCTGCCCGTCGTAATACTCGTACCAGTCTCTGGCAGGAAGTCATTCCAGCCGTTCTCGAAGCTCTCCGAGTAGACCAAGTCCTTGTATTCCTGCACCTTAGCAGAAACCTCAACCTCAGTGACTCCTGCTAGATCGCCGATCACCTCAAGCTTGCCTGTCAACGAGTCTATGACGACATTCTCATTATTCGTCGCATACTCTACTTGATGATAATCCGCATATTCAATCGCATTTTGATCCTCCGTCACGCCGTCAATTCTTAGCTGCAGCGTAGTCTTCTCCTCCGACAGCTCCGTTTCGTCTGAAGCAACAAGGTAGGATACAACCTTTGAAGGCGCATGAACAATGACTCGCGCTTCAGCTTTCACATTCGGATTAATAGTGCTTTCAGCTGTAATGATCGTTTCGCCCTCAAGCAGCGGGGATACAAAACCTTGCGCATTAATGGCGGCCACTGCAGGATTGCTGCTCGACCATTTGATTCCTTTAAACCATGCGTTGTCTGGACCAACCGAAGCCGTCATCTTCTCGCCTCTACGCTTTGCATGAAGCTCCAGCACAGGCTTGTCAATGACAATCGTTTGCGGCATTACCTCTGGTGCCTGCTCGCTTGGCGCATCATTCGAATATTCATGCGCTCCGATATCCACATTAGCTGCAGATGTGATCGCATTATTAAAGAAGTCTTTTGTTGCAGGTGCCCATACCGATGGCGTCAATGCTGTCATATCCATCCCTGCATCGATTGCCGGTGAGCCTGGCAGCAATTTGTATCCGTTCAATTTCTCTGCATCAAATGTGCTTTGGCTAGCATTAATGATATCTTTGGGCTCTTCACCCGCTCTTGCGAATTGCGGACTTGCAAACAAGTTTTGATCCAATGATAATCCAGTCAGCTTCAAATCCTTGTACTCGCTGCCCGGATAAAAAATATTATTTTTCACTTCGCCGCCAGCAAAGCGGTCTTGTCCAATCGTTGTATTGGCCTTGGAGTAAAAGATATTATTGTACATTCTTAAGTATTTTCCAGGATCGCTGATCAGCTTCGTCTGCACCTGCGCATCCGTAAAGAAAGTATTGTTATGAATTAATGGAGCATCTCCAAGTGTAGTAGGAAGATAATGGAATATATATCGACCATCTCCATCATTTACACTAATATTATAGCGAACGAGAGAGTTTGTTGAGCCGCTCATAAATAATATGAATCCACCACGGTTGCTGTGGCTGTAGTTATATTGATAGAGAGTTCCTTCGCAAAACATATCTACGTCAAAGGCCTGCCCATCATTGTAGCCATAAATACCGCCATATACTTCATTGTATTGAATGACCATATCCTTCACGCCAATGACCCATAGGCCGGCATAATTGACGTTGCCTACATTTTTCGCCGAATGCCTGACGACCGTATTGTATTCCATTCTGCCGTTGCTGCCCACGTTGCTCATAACGAAGCCGTCACCCTGCACATCGGCAACATAGTTGTTATTGAACACCACATTTCGCAGAACTCTCGGGAAATTTGCTTTCGTATCGCCTTCTCGGTAAAGACCCGCATTTCGAATGCCTTCGATATCGACCCGCTCCACCGTATTTCCTTCAACGAGCACATCCTCAATATTGCCAAGAATCAGAATGCCGCCGCTGCCTACTTTCCAGCCAGTAGGGTTGCCATCGACATCGTGGATATAGTTGTTCTTCACTACGATTCCTCGGTGCGGGTTAGCTTCCCATTCCGTTACATTGGTTGAAGCTGTTCTAATGTTAATGCCTGCCCGCTGCGAGACAACGTCAGGGTTTTTATTCGTTAATTCAAAGTTGTGAAACTGCAGGTAGCTGCCGTCCACAACGTCGATCGTAGCGGATAATGTTTTATCCTTCACGCCTGTATAATTTTGAATAATAGCCGATTTCTCAGTCGTTGTTGTTCCATTGCCGTTAATGATTGGTCTTACAGAAGGATCATCACTGCCATATTTATCGAAGATGATCGGTGCTTCCTTGGTGCCCGATATTCCTCTTAGCTTCAATGAGCCATTCCATACATCGCCAGCCTTGAATAAAATGCGATCGCCAGGCTTCCAGCCTACGCTGTTAACCTTCTCTAGTGATGCCCAAGCCTTATCCTCCGATTTGCCATCATTATCGTCATTGCCCTCATTGCTGACATAATATGTCGAGCCTGTTACCGTCTGCTCTGCTATGGCTAGCGGCTGCGAATCCTCCGGTGGTACGCCCGTTTCCTGTGCTGAAACAGCAGGAATCGCTATTGTCGTTAAGAGTGCGACTAATAGAACCATGGATACAAGCTTTTGCTGCATATAATGCTTCAAAAAAATCATCCTCCTATTATTTTTGATACACTTACGACATGAACGTTATTTTAGGAAACACCTCCTTATTAAATTCAATCTTCGTCTGTTTCAAACGCTTGCCCACTTCTTCTTCCAGCCGCTCCTGCACATACAGTTGAACGACGGCGTTCTTAACATCCTCATACTTTTCCATGCCTTTATCTCGCTTTGCTAGAAGCCTATACCTATACATTCCCTCGCCTGATTGATCGATATCGCTATACTCGCCTTCCGAGAGGCCAAGAAATAGGGTGTAAAGATTTTGCGATAGTGTATCCTCTTTGGAGGTTTCCGCCAGATTAAGTGTCAGCACCTCCTTCATACCCGCTTTGCTATCCAAGGAAATTTTCTCGTAATCGAATTCATACCCTTTGTGAAAATACTGCTGCTTCACCTTGTCATAATAAAGTTTAAGCTMTTGGTCGGGCAGTGAACGTTGCGCTTCCTTCGCCCATTTATCGATGAGCTTCTGAACGTTCATGCTTTGATAATAGGAGTAGTACTCTGCTTTCCCATACTTCTTGGGGCCGTAAATAGGCTGATTGTTAGCTGCTTTTTTTGCTCTATCCTTATTTTCTTGATCATAGCTCTTCAAGAACGCTTCGTAAGAAATGTCACTGAGGATACCATTCTCCTTCAAAATGATTTGCTCCATTTTCACCTTCACAAGCTCATCCATAGCTTTTTGCTTCGCATACTCCAGCGGGTTTTCACCGTTGAACGATGCTGCCCAAAAATCCTTGTCATAATCGGCATTGTAGGTTCGCTTGAAATAACTTGTCGTTAAAGCCTTGTTGCTTTGTAAAAAAGCTTGAAATTCACTTTCCGATACATCGTAATCATCGATAGTAAACACAGTCTTATCCGCAGGGTTTAGAGCAGGCATGTTACCAAGCGATAATGCTCCTGCAATAAGTACAATAAGCATGCTGCATACGACGAATAACAGCTTTTTCCCTTTCACGTTGTCCTTGCCTCCTCCCTCTATGTAAGCACTTACAATTAAACTTTGTACTATTATAGACAGAAACCAAACTTCGCTATAATGAACAGATTTGACTGATATCGTATAATTTTTACCTATTGCTAAAAATGCAGCTAAACCGCTTTGCCAATGCATCAACATAACCAATCCATTTCCTCCCCTCCATAAAAAGGAGCTGTCCCAAAAGAGATTAACTCGCTGTAGAGATAGCTCGATACGATAATTGAAAAGATGGCGTTACCGAGATTTATTCCTATGACGCCATTTTTCTCTTTTTGGTCTGTTGATGCTCGATTAAGCAAACGGTGGGCAAGCGAATTTTGGAGTATAGATGAGGCGGGAAGTGGAGCTGTAAACACACATAGGTTCTTACAGCGTGTGAAATGGCTAGGCTTGCTGTCTGTAAGCACATATATGTGCTTACTGCGGTGCTGAGGCGTCTGATCGAGGTGGGAATTGGAGCTGTAAGCACACATAGGTTCTTACAGCGTGTGAAATGGCTAGGCTTGCTGTCTGTAAGCGCATATATGCGCTTATAGAGTTGCKGCGGCGTCTGATCGAGGYGGGARWTGRAGCWRTAAGCACACATAGGTTCTTACAGCGAATAAATCGATTAGATTTGTTGGAGGGTGCCCCTGAAGCTTAACGCTTTTGGGACAACCTCTTATTTATCAATATATGAATGGAACTTCTACCAATACCCTTTAATTCCATTGTTCATACGAATTAACGCTTCTAAATAATAATAATCGCCCCAAATCATATAATCATCCGGCGCGTGATCGCCCCGCACATGATAAGAGCCATGCTTCAGCAGCCCCTCCGCATTCGGAAGATCTGTTGTTGCATAATGCTGAGCTAATGAATTCATGCTGCTATGAATGGCCTTTTCGAATATAGCAAGATCGGCATCCCCTTCAGCAAGCAGCTCCATCAGCTCCAACATGCCGCATACTGCAATAGCCGATGCTGAGCTGTCACGAGGCGTATCCCATTCCATCGGTACATCAAAATCCCAATAAGCGACATGATCCTCGGGCAAATGCTCAATGAAGTAATGAGCCAGCCGTTTGGACGTCTCCAAAAAAGCGGCATCCTTTGTATAGCGATATGCGAGTGCAAATCCATAAATGCCCCAAGCTTGCCCTCTTGTCCAAGTCGAGCCATCCTCATAACCTTGATGAGTCCCGCCTCGAAGCGCATGCCCCGTCTTAGGATCGAAGTAAAACGTATGATACGATGATCGGTCGCCACGAACCAGAAATTTTTGACTGGCACAAGCATGTTTGTAGGCAATATCATAATATTTTTGTTCGCCTGTCTGTTCATAGGCCCAGAACAATAGTGGAAGATTCATTAAACAATCAATGATCATTCGTCCCCCGTTTTCCGGGTCATCCTCTTTGCCCCAGGCTTGAATGATCCCTATCCTCGGCCGCCAGCGTGAATAGAGCCTCTCAGCAGCTTCAAGCGCCACCATCCGGGCCTCTTCGCTTCCTGTCACTCGCCACTCTGCAACGGCTGACAACGAATATAGGAAACCAATATCATGATGATCGAGCGCTACATGGCGATCAAGCCGGTCTTTAAAGCTCGGCAAAAAGGACTGTGCTGCTTCCTTATAGAAAACATCTTCACTAGATTCATAGGCAAGCCACATCATGCCAATATAAAAGCCTTCGATCCAGTCATCATTCTCTCCCCACTCATAACGCTGCCCCTCCGAAATATGCGGCAGCTTGCCTGGATGTTTACCTATATTTTGCTTCACTTTAACTATCGCATCGTCAATTGCTGTTTGCCACATCACTATTTATCACCTCAGAAGAATGTCATTATGAAGTATATTTCCGATTATTACTTTCCCCGAGCTTTCCCGCTCAACGCTAGGAGGGTTTAACCACTCCAGCTCGTTCTCTTTGCTGTTCGTCGCACCAAAGACAGCGGATATGAGTATATGCTCACCTTGAGTCAAACGAGCGGTTAGCGTGGGTATCATCGTTCGAGGCTTAAGCACATTTGTATTCGCCTCTGGATAAACCATCATCGCTTGTTCGAAGCCGGAAATGTTAATCATTCCACTCATTCCATCCGGCATTTTTGCCAGCACGCCTCCCGTTGCCGTTAGGACAACTGCTTGATCCTTTGCGTCACCTGCCAACGTCTGAACCGCAAATCCACCCTCGGCGACATCAAGCTCGCGCTCCGTTTTGATTCGATGTACACGAACATGCCACAAGCCCGCCGGGATAATCCATGTCTGTATCTCTACATTTGCCCATGGCAGCCAGCGGGAGTAGACCGATTGCTCCTGAATTCGGAATTCCTCACAAAATCGCCGAACTCGGTAATGCTCATCGCATTCACTTAGCGCAAGTGTCGAATCATAGGCCCCCTGCGTAAGCCCGTAGTAACCTTTTGGCACGCTGAAGCCGAATAAGGTCGAATAGGCGAATTTCGAATATTTTGCCGCGCTATGCGACATATCGAAGTTAGCCATTTGGCCTGAGCCATAGGCAATAACATGCTTATGACCTTCCGGACGGCTAATGGTCATACGTGCATGCGGCTGAGCGACAAGCGGCTTAAGCTCAGGCAATGCCTCTTCCTCTGCCTGCCAGAAGGGATGCTCATCCGGCAAAGCTAAAATAAGAAATGCTTTATACGACCAATAAGGAGATCCTGGCGCATTATAGCCTTCGCCCATCAGTAAATTCGGATAAGCATATCCGATACTTAGCAAGCCATCAGGCGTAAAGATCGGCTGTGAGAACCACCAGCGCAAATGGCGCATAATAATGCCTTTCATCACTCCCATGGAGTAAGGCAGCACATCCGCAAATACTAACGCACTCCAGAAAGAAACTTGTGCAAAACGATACGTGAGGCTGCGCCCGAATGGGATGCTGCTTCCATCCTCCGAGAACCAATGTATGAAATCCTGAGCGAACAGGCTTGCACGCTCACGGTAACGCGCAGCCCGCTCCGCATCCTCTTTCTCCATCAGCTTGGCATAGAGGAGTCCATAATAATGCATGGCGAACGGAATATAATAGTCCCGCTGATCCGTCTTCCCATCCGAATACCAGCCGTCGCTTAAGTAATAGGAATCAATAGTGTCCAGGTAGGTGTCCATTATGTCCYGATCATGCGGCAAACCTACTTTTTGGAAGCCCACATTCACTAGCACCGTAAACATCAGCCAGTTATTCGGATTGGAACGATCAACGAGATTTATCTGGTTAAGCCAGCGGTATACATTGTCTTTTTGCTTGTCTGTTAGCGGTTCCCATATTTTATGGGGAGCAAGCGCGAGTCCTAAGCCAAGAATAGATTGCTCTACCATTCTCTGATCTTTCGTTCCGAAACGGCCCCAATACTCCTCATGATCCGGATCGGTTCCGTGAATGATGCCCTGTACATACATCGGCCACAGCTCTGATTCTCCCCCGCCGCAGGCATGCGGAACTAGTCCCCATAATGGACGGGCAAAAGCTTCCATCAAAGCGATAGCCTCACTATGAATCGCTCCTGTCGCACCGAGATCCAAACCAGCGTATCCGGGAGTGAAGCGCTCCTTCAACGGTTCAAAGGCCTCGTTAACTGCTTGCTGCAAATCTGCTTTCGATTGTAATCTCACCTGATCTATTGCTCTCGCTGCTGTCATAAAAGCTCTCTCCGTTTCACTCAAAATGACCTTTGCTCCAAACCGAATATTCGCTAGGTCTCATGCCCATCTCACGTTTGAACAACTTAATGAAATAACTTTTGTTGGCATAACCCAAATAATCGGAAATCTCTTCAACGCTTTTGCTGGATTGCTGGAGAAGCTCCTTCGCTTTCTGAAGCTTGACCATATTGACATATTCGATGAAATTTTGATTTGTCTCTTTTTTAAACAAGCGGCTAAAATAACTGGAATTCAAGTTCAAATGGTTAGCCATATCCTCCAGCGTCATTTTCTCCGTTACATGCGACACAACAAATTGCTGAGCCTTGATTACTTCCGTACGTTTAGAGCTGATCGCATATATACTTAACCTTCTGGATAGCTCATTCAAATGCTGGATCATCCATTCTTCCAAATGATCTAATGTTTCAATCGCATTCACCGCATCGTACAGCTTCTCTTCCGATAAGAATGGGTGATACTGCAGTGTAACTTTTGTTTTCATTTGCAGGTCCATAAGCAGCTGCAGCACTAATTCCTTTACGTTGCTCGGATGAAACCTTCTTGCTCGAACCTCATGCGTCCACGCCACGATCGTATTCCGCAGCTCATCTGGTTCATTTAAAGCGATGCTTTGATTAATGCTCGCAAATAATTGAGAATACTCTGTGTACATATCATCTTTGGAGAATGACACTACTCCGAAATTGTGTACTGCCGATTCTTTGAGATAAAAGCAATGCTCCGGCTCTTTCAGCATCGGAAGCAGGACCCCTTGCATTTCTTTCGGCCCTCTCGTTTCTCTTCCTTGTATACAGGAGACGGATATTTTTAAATACTTGTAGATCACGGCAATAGCTTCCTGCATCGCATAATAAATCTCTTGCTGCTCTTTGGCTGGATCATTGCTGCCRTACAAAATAACTAACTGCTTATTGCTATAACGAAAGGTCACCCAACGCGAAGCATCCAATAAGTCGTGCAAGACGTTTTCAACGGAGAACGCAATCGTATAATCGTTCAACTTCCTGTTGCTTGCAACGGTCGACATGCGATCAATAATAACGACTAGAGGAATATAGCTTTTGGCATCGAGTGAAATACCGTTCGTCCGAGCTTGCTCCAACCATGCTTCCTTTGTCCAATAGGATTGAAACAAGGTGTCTTTCAAAAACTTTTCTTTAAACGCGGATTGATTCTTTTGCTTGTACAACACCATATCCGTCGCTTTTTTGTTCTCTAATTGCAAATCGGTCACGATATTTTTCAATATGGCTTGTAATTGCTCGACATCCAAGCTTTCTTTCAAAATATAATCTTTCACATTCAATTTCAGCGCTTGCTGTGCATATTTAAATTCATTGTGGCAGGACAGAACAACGGCTCTGCCTTTTGGATTAATTTCACAAAACTTCTCAAGCATCTCAAGCCCGCTCATTTTTGGCATGCCAATATCGGTTAGTATAATATCGGGCGGACTCTGGCATGCTGCCTCCCAAGCCTCAAGACCGTTTGAATAACAGCCGATCAAATGGATATCAAGTTCATGCCACAAAACAGTTTGAGAGAGATAACGTACTACCGGATAATCATCATCCACTAGAATTGCCGTCAACATGCTGCGCACCTGCTCTCTTACACTCGAATGGGAATATTAATGTTATCTTCGTTCCGACACCTGACTCGCTTTCAATTGTGGTTTTGACATACTCTCCATAAACGAGCCGCAGCCTCTGAAACACATTTTTTACGCCGATGCCCGAAAAGCTTTTATTTTCGCTTTCCTGCGGGTCGCGTACATCCTCACTTTTCGCTTGAAGCTCTTTCAGCTTATCTTTAGTCATTCCAATTCCGTTATCTCGCACCACAATTCGAAGCAGCTCACGTCCATTGTCATGCTCTTTGTTCGCATCGATAAATATTTCACCGTCAAATTGCTCGAATCCATGAATGATCGCATTCTCTATTAACGGTTGAATCATGAATCGCGGAACCAATGCTTGCTCGCAGCCAGCCTCAAAGTTATAAGCGACCCTTACTTGGTTGGCGTGTCGGAAATTCATAAGCTTCACATAATGGAGAACGGTGTCTCCCTCTTCCTCCAGAGGAATAAACTCATTATCCCGATTAATCGTCATTCGCAATAAAGAGGAAAGCGATTTGATTAATTCCGCATTCTCCTGATCCCCTTGAATCAGTATATTGAGCCTTATCGAATTGAGCAGGTTAAACATAAAATGCGGATTAATTTGAGCCTGAAGCATTTCTAGCTCCGCTTTTCGTTTTTTCGCCTGCTCTAATGTAATTTGCTCGAACATCTCTTGAATGCGATCCAGCATAAAATCTATCGTTTTCGCTAAATGGCCGACTTCGTTATGCCCGCGTATATTATTGCGCTCGTCGAGCTGGCCACGTCCAATTTTCGTAACAAACACGCTTAAATCACGAATAGGCTTCGTTAATGCAGATATTCGGATCGTCAACAGCACGAAAAATAACGAGAAGAACAAGGCTTGAACGATGAAGCTAACGAACAACACCTGTTTGTTTTTATCAATGGCAGCAGACATTGGAATAAGGCTAACGACCCGCCAATCGTTGCTCTCTAATTTTTGCTCGACATACACATATTTTTTTCTTTCGATTTCGATCGTTCGGCCCATCCCCTCCGGCTTCCACCAAAGCAGCTTTTCTCCTATTTTGGATGGGTTCGCTTGCGAGATCACAACGCCGTTTGAGTCTAACAAAAACATTTCCTGATTTTCGTTTGTTGTAAGATAGGGGCGTATTAAGCGCTCATTTATATTAACGATCATATAGCCAATTGGAATACTTGCCGTCTTCTTGATCGGTCTTCCCATCGTTACGTAATTCGTCGTCATCTTGTCTGTTTGAATTTGTTCGCCAAGCCAATAGGTAGAAAATATCGGCAGCTCATTTAATTGATGAAACCATTTTCTCTCGTACCACAATCTCGGGTTCAAATCACTGTGTGAATAGTTTGTATAAAAGGGTTCCTTCACCCCTAAAATCGTAACTTGAAAATCATTTTTTTGAATAAAAAGATCATCCAAAATTCGCGACAGCTTACTGAAATTAACCGCATATTCCTGCTTTTGCTCCTGCAGCGTTAATTCAGCTTTGTTGACCATTAGCATTTGACGTATTTCAGCATTCATTAACACAAAATTCGATAAATTCAATGTCTGCTCAAACACGCTGTTAATTTCAGATTTAGCAACCTTGAGCGAGTCTTCCGCATTCATGACCACTTTGTCCAAAATAATATCTTTCGTTAAATAGTTGGTGACGAGGTAAATAACAGCTAGCGGAATGACAAAACAAATCAATGCTGACCAAACTAATTTCATCCGTAATGAATCTTGTCGAATTAACACAAGTGCAGGCCTCATATCTGAATAGAATAGGGACAGAAATTGATGCTCTTTCTGTCCCAAAACATTGTAAGCCCTTTAATACGAAAGATCAATTTCAATAAAACTCGTCATTAATTTCCGTTATTCTTAACAACCTCTGCGATATTTTTATCAATGTTCGCAATCGTTGTATCCACGTCTTGTTTGCCTAAGATATACAATTCCGCTTCTGGAATAACTGTATTTTTCGCTTCATCTGCATATTTGGCAGGTACTGGCGCATTTCCTGGAACCGTAGTGCTCATCGTATATTTCAATGACTCTACATCGATTTTTGAAGGATCTTTTGCTGCCGCCACAATGGTATCGATAAGCTTGCTGGAATCAGACTTCGCCCAGCCGGAGAATACACGGCCGCTGACAGCAAGACCTTCAGAGGTATACCATCTTACAAAGGTATAAGCTGCTTCTTTGTTTTTCGATTTCGCTGCTACTCCCATATAAGTCGGTTGTACTGGAGAATAGTGTTTGCTTTCGCCATCCAATTTCGGAAGCGGTGCGAATGCAGTTACGAAATTAGCTGGAATGGCATCCGTACCTCCGGACTCAGCTACCATCCAGTCACCCATCGGCAGCATTGCGGCTAGACCGTTGAAATATTGGTTGCGGTAAGCAAGCTTTTGCGAAATAATATCCTCGTACATATTAGCGCTCTTGTCTTCATACATCATTTTTTTCATCATTTCCAAGTTTGCTTTAAGCACAGGGTCCGTCGCATTGGATGTGCCATCCGCTTTCAGGAATGTATTTTCCGAAGGCTTGCTCATCATTTGCAGCTGGAAGTAATCCGGCCAGTTATGCAAATAAGCTCCATAACGTTTCGTTGTTCCTTCGCCCTTCGTTAATTTTTGCGCATATTCCATAAACTCTTTCCAAGTCCAGTCCGTTGGAACGGGCAATCCAGCCTCGTCGAGCATTTCTTTATTCAAAAGCACGAACCAACGCTGCATGGAGGAAGGCAAAGCGTAGATTTTATCGTTTACCTTTGTGTCTACAAGGTACTCGTCTTCGTATTTATAGCCATCCTTTTCGATATAGCTATCCAAAGGCTCCAGCAATCCAATATCGGCGCGCTGTGAATAGTTCGTGTAAGGCAATTCGATAATATCAAGCTGATCATTGGATGCAGCCATTAGATCCAGCTTTTGCATGGAAGCAATGGAATCACCTTTTTCATTCAAGAGGTCAAGTTCTACCTTAATATTCGGATGTTTTTCTTCAAAAGCCGAAATAACTTCCGTCCACTTTGCCTTGCCGTCCGTTTGCCACGTGCTTAGCTTCAGTGTTACTTGCTCTGCTGCTGGCTCTTTTGGAGCATTAGTCGCGTTTGTCGCACCGCCAGCATTTGAATTTCCACCATTATTGCCCCCGGAACAAGCCGATGCGAATACTGCTAACCCCAATAACATCATCGATAATCTCTTTTTCATCGTAACCCTCCTAATATTTATAACACGACTAGTTATGAAAACGTCTACAAACAAATCCTACCACGTTCATTTCTGATTCGAAGTTCCCATATTTTACTGAAGAGAAACTATTTTGACTTTGTTACCCTTTTACACCGCCAAGAGAAATGCCTTCGATAACCTGTTTTTGACCAATCGCAAAAATAATGAGCAAAGGAACGATCGCCGATACTGCGCCTGCCATCATAAGGGAGTAAATATCACCATATTGGTCTCCAAAAAGCCTAATGCCCAACTGAATCGTAAATAGATCCTTCGACTTCAAAAAGATAAGCGGATACTGGTAATCATTCCATGTCCATATAAATCGCAGAATCGCGTAGGTTGCTAGACCCGGACGAATGAGCGGCAGTGCAATTTGAAAAAAGGAACGGAAATGGCCTGCACCATCCATGCGCGCTGATTCCATATATTCATTATTTACGCCCATAAAAAATTGTCTGAGCATAAACGCTCCAATAATACTAAAGCTGTTAATAAGAATAAGACCAATATGCGTATCGATGAGGTTCAACCAGTTGAACAATAAAAATTGCGGTACCAACGACGCTTGTGGCGGCACCATATATAAGGCAAGAACAAGAAGGAACATCGTGTCTCTGCCTCGGAAACGCAGTTTAGAGAAGCCGAACGCTGCCAGTGCACATACGAATACATTGATCACGGTTGTCGTTAAAGTAATGTATATGGAGTTTGTGTAATACCGGAGAAACCCTCCTGTCCACACTTGTTTGTAATTTTCGATCAGATGCCATTTCGTTGGAATCCATTCAATTGGAAAGTTGAATACATCTGCTTCCGGTTTAAATGAGGTGGTCAGCATCCACAAGAATGGGAGCAGCGACATCATGCCGAAGGCGGCCATAATAATTGTCCATACGATTTTGGACACATTCACATTTTTCATTGCCAATTCCTCCTTCCTGAATTAATAATTCACCCATTTTTTTTGTGCGAGCATCTGCAAGCCCGTTATAGCTAGGCAAATGACAAAAAGTACGAGAGCCATACTCGATGCGTAGCCTGTTTTTAATTGATTGAATGCCGTGTCATATAATTCATATACGATAACGGTCGTTGAGTTAGCGGGACCACCCTGTGTTAACACTTGAATCAAATCGAAAATTTTGAAAGTACCAATAATTCCAGTTACGAGCAGGAAGAACGTAGTTGGCGATATGCAAGGCACCGTAATTTTACGGAATTTAGTCCATGTATTCGCGCCGTCAATGTCAGCTGCTTCATAAAGATCTTTCGGTATGCCCTGCAAGCCAGCTATGAAAATAATAATGTTATAGCCCAGCAGAATCCAAATTTGAATCATCATCAACGATGGCATCGCATAATCGATATCAGCCAGCCACTTCGGTGGATTCTCGAATCCGATCGAAATTAAGAAATTGTTTACCGGTCYATACGAAGGATGGAAGAGCACCTGCCATACCATAGCTACAGCCACAACACTAGAAATGTACGGTAAAAAGTAAACAACTTTAAACATATCCTTCAAGTACACATGCTTATCAATAATGATCGACAGCACCAATGCCAGTACGATCGTAATGGGCACCGTAATAATGAAGATGAGATTGTTTACTAAACTTTTCATAAAAACAGAGTCATTAAACAGCCGTTCAAAATTATCAAAACCTACAAATTTTATTGCATCAATTCCCGCAACAAAATTCCAACTCGTAAAGCTAAGCAGCAGTGATCCTAATACAGGAATCAATGTAAGTACAACGAGTCCGATCATTAAAGGAGCAACGAATAAATAGCCTGCAATTTGCTCCCTTGCTCCCATACTGAGCTGGACTAACGTTTTTTTCTGTCTCATGAAGCTCCTCCTTCAAACTTTGTTTATATGCTTCATTTTAGAAAAAAAACGGGAGGCTCATAAGAATTAGATCTTTGTATTTTGGAACATATTTTACTTTTTATCTGTTCACACGTTTTTTTGAGCTTAATCACTTTCGTTTATTCTTAATTGTTGTTTCATTTTATTTAGGTTGAAAATATGCAAAAAAAAGAGAGAGCAAACTGAGTGAATACTCAGCTTGCTCCCTCTTTTCACTTCTTTATTCGGCTGCCGCAGCAACCTTCAGATTCTCTTTATGACGCGCTGTTGTACGTTCGCGGTCACGCTCAAGAATCGGTTTTAAATATTTGCCCGTATACGATTGCTCAACTTTGATAACCTGTTCCGGCGTGCCTGTTGCCACAATCATACCGCCGCCATTGCCGCCTTCTGGACCTAGGTCTATCAAATAATCCGCCGTCTTAATGACGTCCAAGTTATGCTCAATAACGAGCACGGATTCACCTGAATCAACCAAGCGGTGAAGAACGGTCAACAATCTGTCGATGTCATGTACGTGCAAGCCCGTTGTTGGTTCATCCAAAATGTAAAGCGTCTTGCCCGTGGAACGACGATAAAGCTCAGCAGCCAGCTTAACGCGCTGCGCTTCACCACCTGATAATGTGGTAGCTGGTTGACCCAGCTTCATATAACCAAGACCTACATCAAGCAGCGTCTGGACTTTCCGATGAATACGAGGAATGTTCTCGAAGAATGAACAGCCGTCCTCTATGGTCATTTCCAGCACTTCCGCAATATTTTTACCTTTGTATTTCACTTCCAGCGTCTCTCGATTATATCGTTTACCTTTGCAAATCTCACAAGGCACATAGACATCAGGAAGGAAATGCATCTCAATCTTAATAATTCCATCTCCGCGACAGGCTTCGCAGCGTCCGCCCTTCACATTGAAGCTGAATCTTCCCTTCTTGTAGCCGCGTACTTTCGATTCCGTCGTACTCGCATACAAATCACGGATATCATCAAATACTCCGGTATACGTAGCTGGATTAGATCTTGGCGTTCGGCCGATTGGCGATTGGTCAATATCGATGACCTTCTCCAAATGCTCGATGCCTCGCATTTCCTTGTACTGTCCAGGACGCGTCTTCGCTTTGTTCAAATCACGCGCTAACGTTTTGTACAAAATTTCATTAACGAAGGTCGACTTCCCAGAACCCGAAACACCGGTTACCGCTGAGAATACACCAAGTGGAATCTTCACATTTACGTTTCTTAAATTGTTCTCCTTCGCGCCACGAACCTCTAACCACTTGTCGCTTGTCTTGCGGCGCTCGGAAGGCACTTCAATAAACTTGCGTCCACTCAAATATTGGCCCGTCAATGAGTTTTCATTCGCCATCACTTCCTCTGGCGTACCTTCTGCAATGACCATGCCTCCGTGTATACCCGCTCCAGGCCCGATGTCGATAATATAATCGGCTGCCAGCATCGTATCCTCGTCATGCTCAACGACGATGAGCGTATTTCCAAGGTTGCGCATATGCTCAAGCGTCTCAATCAAGCGATCATTATCTCTTTGGTGCAGCCCAATGCTTGGCTCGTCCAATATATAAAGGACGCCCATAAGGCTTGAGCCGATTTGTGTTGCCAATCGAATACGCTGTGCTTCTCCGCCTGACAGTGTACCCGCTGCGCGGCTTAATGACAAATACTCTAATCCTACATTTACAAGGAAACCTAGTCGGCTGTTGATCTCTTTCAAGATCAAGTTTGCGATTGCTATTTCCTTCTGAGACAGCTTTAACGAATCAAAGTACCGCTGTGCATCTCCAATAGATAAGGAGGTGACTTGGGAAATGTGCTGCGCGTTGATCGTAACCGCTAAAGTTTCCTTGCGAAGACGTTGTCCCTTACAGCCTGCACATGGCTTAGCACTCATATAGTTCTCAATATGCTCGCGCATCATATCCGATGCGGTATCTCTATAACGCCGCTCAAGGTTATGAACGATGCCTTCGAATGGAACATAAGCCTCTTTGCGGTGCCCAAAATCGTTCTCATATAAGAAACGTACACGCTCTCCGCCTGTTCCATATAATATCTTTTTCATCTGCTCCGGCTCAAGCTCGGATACCGGAACATCCTGCGGTATGCCATAATGCACGCAAACCGCACTTAGAAACTGCGGATAATAATTTGACGTACTGCCCGCCCAAGCAAGGAAAGCAGCATCCGCAATCGACTTGCTCATATCAGGTACGAGCAAATCTGGATCAACGATCATTTTCATGCCTAAACCATCACAATCCGGACATGCCCCGTAAGGACTATTGAACGAGAACATGCGCGGCTCCAGCTCTTCGATACTAAAACCGCATTCTGGACAAGCCAGATTTGAGCTGAATAGAAGCTCCTCCTGATCGATGATATCAACGAGCACGCGGCCCTCAGAAATTTTCAGTGCAGTTTCGATTGAATCCGCAAGCCTCGTTTGAATATCTGATTTCACGACGATACGGTCGACAACCACTTCGATGCTGTGCTTTTTATTTTTTTCCAACTCAATCTTCTCGCTGAGCTCTCGCAATTCACCATTCACGCGTACACGAACAAAACCTTGCTTCTGAATGTCTGCGAGCAGCTTGGCATGCTCCCCTTTGCGGCCTGAAATAAGCGGAGCCAAAATTTGCAGCTTCGTCTTCTCCGGGTATTCCATAATTCGGTCAACCATTTGTTCAACGGTCTGCGACGTTATTTCGATCCCATGCTCTGGACAATGCGGCTTGCCGATACGGGCAAATAAGAGCCGCAAATAATCATAAATTTCAGTAACCGTTCCGACCGTAGAACGCGGATTGCGGCTTGTTGTCTTCTGATCAATAGATATAGCTGGTGAAAGCCCATCAATAGAATCAACATCCGGCTTTTCCATTTGCCCAAGAAATTGGCGTGCATAAGCGGATAATGATTCAACGTAACGACGCTGTCCCTCTGCATAGATGGTATCAAATGCAAGTGAAGATTTACCGGAGCCGCTTAACCCCGTCAGTACCACAAATTTGTCGCGCGGTATCGTGACGTCAATGTTTTTTAGATTATGGGCGCGAGCGCCCTTCACAACTATTTTATCGCTAGCCAATCGTTTCTCCTCCTACTTCTTAGCCCATCTCGGCACGCAGTTCAAGCAGCGCATCCCGCAGTTCTGCTGCACGTTCGAACTGCAAGTTTTTTGCTGCGTCTTTCATTTCCGCTTCCAGCCTTTGAACAAGCGCCAGACGGTCTTTCTTGGTCATTTTGTCCACGCCGGCACCGGTTAAGTAGTCGGCTTTCTGCTCGGCTACCTTCGTCGCTTCAATTACATCGTGAACCTTTTTCTTTATCGTTTGCGGCGTAACGCCGTGTTTCTCGTTGTATGCCAGCTGAATGGTACGGCGGCGCTCTGTTTCTTTGATCGCGCGATCCATAGAATCGGTAATCTTATCACCGTACATGATGACGCGCCCTTCACTGTTTCTCGCCGCACGTCCGATCGTTTGAATAAGCGCACGATCCGAGCGAAGGAAACCTTCTTTGTCCGCATCGAGAATCGTAACGAGCGACACCTCAGGCAAATCAAGGCCCTCTCGAAGCAGGTTGATTCCAATGAGCACGTGGAAAACGCCGAGCCTAAGGTCACGCAATATGGCCAATCGCTCCAACGTCTTAATATCGGAATGGAGATATCTTACCTTAATGCCTATCTCCTTCATATAATCAGTTAAATCCTCTGACATCTTCTTCGTCAGCGTTGTAACAAGAACCCGTTCGTCCTTCGCAATGCGATCCCGAATCTCGTTCAGCAAGTCATCGATTTGTCCCTTCGTTGGGCGGACATCAATAATCGGATCAATTAGACCGGTAGGACGAATAATTTGTTCGATCATTTTGTCGGTATGCTCAATTTCGTAAGGACCTGGCGTTGCAGATACATAAACGAGCTGCTTGGCCTTCGCCTCGAACTCCTCGAAGCGCAGCGGCCTGTTATCCATCGCTGACGGAAGGCGGAAGCCATGATTAACGAGCATCTCTTTACGCGCCCGGTCACCGTTATACATCGCTCGAATCTGTGGCAGCGACACATGGGACTCATCAATAACAATAACCATATCATCAGGGAAATAATCAAGCAGCGTATAAGGCGTTGCCCCTCGCTCTCTAAAAGTGAGCGGCCCCGAATAGTTCTCAATGCCTGAGCAAAAGCCCATCTCCGCCATCATTTCCAAATCATAGCGCGTCCGCTGCTCCAGCCGCTGTGCTTCGAGCAGCTTGCCTGCTTCGCGAAGCTCGGCGAGTCGTTCCTCCAGCTCCCTCTCAATATTGACGAGCGCTACCTTCATCGTCTCTTCTTGAGTAACGAAGTGAGAAGCAGGGAAAATGGCAATATGATCGCGTTCGCCAATGATTTCGCCGGTGAGCACATCAATTTCTGAAATGCGCTCAATCTCATCACCAAAGAGCTCTACACGAATAGCCCGCTCATTATTGGCGACTGGGAAGATCTCAACAATGTCGCCGCGAACACGGAACGTTCCGCGCGTAAAGCTGATATCGTTGCGCTGATATTGAATATCGACCAGCTTATGCAGAATCGCATCCCGCGACTTCTCCATCCCTACACGGAGCGAAAGCACGAGGCCGCCGTATTCCGTCGGAGATCCGAGACCGTAAATACAGGAAACGCTCGCTACGATGATCACATCACGGCGTTCAAACAAAGAGCTCGTCGCTGAATGTCGAAGCTTATCGATCTCATCGTTTATGCTGGAGTCCTTCTCAATAAATGTATCGGTTGAAGGAATGTATGCTTCCGGCTGATAATAATCATAGTAGCTCACAAAATACTCTACTGCATTGTCAGGGAAAAAAGTTTTGAACTCACTGCACAGCTGTGCTGCCAGCGTCTTATTATGGGCAATTACAAGCGTTGGCCGGTTTAGCTTCTCGATCATGTTCGCAATTGTGTACGTCTTGCCTGTACCCGTTGCTCCCAGAAGCGTCTGATGTCTCTTACCTGCATGAATACCTTCTATAAGCTGTTCGATTGCCTTTGGTTGATCGCCTTGCGGCGTATAATCCGATTTTAACTCAAACAGCCTTGTTTCTTTTGCGAGCTCACTCACGCCTATCATCCACCCCCATCATTCCGAAATATATGCTCTTATCATTATAGTCAAATATAGTCATTTCATTTCAT
This sequence comes from Paenibacillus sp. TAF43_2, assembly GCF_052113545.1. Classification (NCBI taxonomy): domain Bacteria; kingdom Bacillati; phylum Bacillota; class Bacilli; order Caryophanales; family Paenibacillaceae; genus Paenibacillus; species Paenibacillus sp. TAF43_2. Next base: position 10,337 of record NZ_JBFRDK010000028.1, on the reverse strand, counting down.
CTGATATTTCAAAATAAGAATGTTTGTTCCCATCTATTATAACGTTATCCTTAAAGTCGCGCAACGTCGGAAAACAAAAAAAGAATACGTACAGCATAGTCAGTTGCTCGCCTGCGCTGATGTATTCTCATTTATGCTGTTGTTCCTCTTTCATAAAAGCATTTCCTTGCCGTTTTTCTTCTCCTGCCATTGCTTGTACCACTCCGTCACCTGCAAAGGAACGGTAAGTCCCAGATCATTTTCTATCGTTTGAAGAAGACGCTCATAGTGGAAAGTCACCTTATCGTAACAGCCCAGCTCATCATAAAGCCTCATCACGATCAGCCCCTCCTCCTCCTGGTAAGGGTCCATCGTTTGTATTCTTTCATACAATTGCAATGCATCGCTTGTTCGATCGCCGCGCTCCAAATAATAAGCAGCTAACATCCTCGCCAAACTCAGCCATAGCTGACGCAAACGCTCTCGCTCATACTCCGCCCATAGATATCCGTAATCCTGTAAATAGTCGCCCTCATATTCACCTAGCAGCCGCAAAGCCTGATCCTGATCCTCTGAAATCGAACCGCTAAGCTTTACCATACCTTGCTCCCACTGCTCCATATCAAGAACGACTTGTCCCATATCGAGAATATAACCTTCTTGAATACTGGAATTATGAATCGCTATGTTCATGTTCATTTTCTGAAGGCATTGCCTAATTTGATAGATAGCCGTGTACAGCTGTGTCATCGCTCGCTTCATATCCATCTCTGGAAAAAATAAATCGAGCAGTATCGACTTGTGTACAATTTGCCCGCGGTGATGCAGCAGATAACAAAAAAGCTCCTGGGCTTTAGCGGTTCGCCATTTCGGCAGCTCTGGAAGCTGTCCATGGGAGGATTGAAAACGCAGCGTTTTAAAACAATAAACGGTCTGCTCCTGCTTCTCAATTTCTTTCGACAACGGTTTTATGCTCCTGCGCTTCAATAAACGTTCGATTGTTATCTCAACGCGCGATTTCTGAAGCGGTTTTAACAAATAATCAACTGCATTCAGCTCAAACGCCTTTATCGCGTATTCATCATGCGCCGTGACAAAAACAATATCTGCTTGCGGACATATTTCTTGAATAAGCTCGGCTGCTTGAATGCCAGATAATTCAGGCATATGGATATCTAGAAAAACAACATCAGGCTGCAGCTCACTCGCCTGCTCCACTGCTTGTTTTGGATTTTGAAACACATCAATGCTCGTTATTTCCATCGATTGGCGGAGCACCCGCTCCAGTTGAACGAGAGCCAGTCTTTCATCATCGATTACAAGAACCCTCATTTTTCTACACTCCTATCACGTTCACAATCATCCAAATTTGTTTACAATTAGAAATTTTCGTTTATCTATTTTCATATCGGCTTTTTTTCCAAAATCATTCATGCTTTTGTAACTATATATGAGCAAAAAGACCTAACTTGTTCAGAAATTGTATAGTACTGTTCTATAGAATAAGAACTATGTTGGAATAGATCGTAATATGCCGAAATCGTGTACGGTTATCATGCATTTTTAACCAAAAATGCCATCAAGTACTCCTACCTCTCTGTCAGGTCGGCGCTTTTCTCGCAAAGCACCCTTATATACATAACTCTCCCAACTAACAGCAGGCCGATCACTACATGAAGCTCATTTTAACAGAGAAAGGAATGATGTTTTGCTGCTAGCTCCAAATAACTAGAAATAAATGAATACTTGAGCATTTTAAGATGGAGGATACCAAGAAATGAGAAAAAAGACAACCGCACTCATGATCGCTTTTTTGCTAATTTTTCAATACGTAAACTTTGCCGGTATTTTGAAGCCGGTAGAGGCAGCTGCTATTAATGATAATATTATTACTAAAATGACTTTGACTGACACAGCTACACCTAATTCAGTTATCGCTTCAGTTTATAATTCTGTTTATTATGTCAATCCTGAAATCCGTGTCAACCTTGACAAAGATATTCTCTCGTTAAACTACGAGTGGGAGCTTCCCGAGGATCATAAGTACTCCATGGGTGATCAATTCACATTTGATCTGCCTCCAGAATTAGTCATGCACAGCGGAAATATTACAGAGAAACCCTTAAGTGCTCCACCTGGTGAACCTAGCGTTGGAACCTATCAGTTAAATGGGCATAAGGTTACTGTCACATTTAATGAGCAGATCAACAAAGGGACACCTGTTTCCGGAACACTCAGTTTCTGGAGTTTTTTCACAAAAGTAAGCGTCGGCAACCAAACGGAAGTACCTATTAAATTTAATATCGGCGATACCATCACCATTCCGATTGCACCTAAAGGTGTGACATCTCCAATTAGCAAAAAGGGAACACCGGATAAGAGCTTTAATGCTGAGAATATTACTTGGACAGTTGATGTGAACAAGGATCTCAAAAAAGTTAACGGAGCCGTTGTCACGGATACGATTCCTGCTGGTCTGACTTTCACGCCGGGCTCGCTCAAGGTTTACAAAATGACTTCAGACACCGATGGCGTCTTGTCTAATCCAATACTACAAAATGCGCCTGCTGACTATCAAGTGACTGCACCCGTTTCACCTGATAATAAATTGCAGCTAGACTTAGGAAATATAAATTCGGTTTATCGCATTGTATTTGATACAGCAGTTACCGACATTACAAAAGCAAACTTCAAAAATACCGCTACATTAAAGGGCAGCAATATTACCGATGTTTCTGCTTCAGACACGATAACGAACAGCCGCGGCAAACTGCTTGAGAAATCAGGTACATATAATGAAGCTGCTCAAGTCATCGATTGGACCATTAAATACAATTTTGGCGAAGATACGATAGCAAGCGCTGTTTTGACTGATTTGTTCGATAAAGGCCATGAGCTTGTACCAGGTTCCATTAAAGTATTCCCTGTGGCCGATCCGGTTGCTGGCACGCCAGGAACTGAAATACCGTCGACTGACTATACTCTGGACTATGATGTAAGCAGTCATCCCAAAAATCAAAACACCAAGAACGGTTTTAAGCTGTCCTTCAATAACCCAATCACTGGCGCTTATAAAATAACCTACCAAACCAAGCCAGTTGGCAATTTGTATGACGATAAAGCAATTAAAAATACGGTTTATTCGGATAGTAAAGAATCCAATACGGTCACCGTAGATGTTAAGCAGCACTTTTTGCATAAAACAAATAGTAATGCTAACTACAAAGATAGAACGATAGACTGGAATGTTGAAATCAATAGAGATAAATACAATTTGTTTGGTTTGAAATTTGAAGATACTTTCGTCAGCGGCGGCTTAAAGCTTGTACCTGGCACCCTGGTTGTTAAGCAAAATGGTATTGTCGTGAATAGTCCGCTTTATACCATCACGTATGATCCGGCCGGTGCAACTGACACTACAAAAGGCTTCAAAATCGATTTTCCAGATGGCAATTCTACTTATACTATCTCATATACAACGAAATACGACTATACGGACGGATCCTATTTCTCTAATACAAATTTCTCYTTCAAAAATACGGGCAAACTGATCTGGAAAGAGACTGCTGTAGGATCAGAGAAAAATCAATCCGAAACGTCAACTTTTACGCCTAATAAGAACACACAGGATAACGGCTATAAGAATGGCAGCTATAATGCCACAGACAAAAAAATCACATGGAACATCGGCATTAACTACAATAGCAAAACAATTGCCAATGCCGTCGTAACAGATACGCTGGAATCGGTGCAACAGCTCGTGGCTGGATCGATTGAAGTACGCAAGCTGACTGTGAACAGCAATGGTTCTACGACCCCTGGTGCACTCGTTGCTCCAACAGGAAATTACAGCATTGTACTTCCAACGACTGCCAACAATAACCAATGGCAGATTGCATTTACTAATCCAATTACTGAGCCTTACCTCATCACATTCAAAACGGATGTGGATGGAAAAGTGCTTGGCGCAACGGAAAAAACAATTAACAATCATGCTTATTTAAGCGGCACTGGTTATACAACGAAGGATCTTACTGCTTCCGTGACGATACCAAAAGCCGGTGAATATGTATTCAAAGAAGGCCAGCAAAACGATGACTCCGTCAATTGGACAATTTATATTAACCGTGGTCAGTCCACTGTTGACGAAGCAAAAATTTATGATGTGCCTAGCAAAAAACAAACGCTTGTCAAAGAATCATTTAAGCTTTATCTTACAAGCGTAAATAGCAACGGCAATGTAACCAAAACTGGTTCGGCTATTAGCCCTACAGATCCGGTTCATGGCTATAAACTAACTTTCAAGGAAAATACGGATCCAGCTATTTCAAGTGATGAGACATTTGAGCTCAGCTTCAACAATGAAATATCCAAACCTTATATTCTTGAATACCAATCCATTATTGATGCTAAAGACAAAGAAACCATTTCAAATACGGTTACTTTTACTGGTGCTGGAGGTATTTCCAAGCCCGTTGACAATGCGACAGAGGTGAAAATAGCATTATCCGGCGGAGAAGGCACTGGCAGTATCTATAAAGGCGACTTAAAGGTAGTTAAAGTTGACAAAGATGATCCAACGCTCAAGCTGTCCGGCGCTGTTTTTGAATTAACACGCAATTCGACCGGCGGTGTAATCACACCATCTAAAAACGCTAATGGCGAGCTTGAATATAACGGCTTGCGTTACGGTAAATACACTTTGAAAGAGAAAAGTGCACCAGCTGGCTACGCAATTGATGGTACAGGCATCTACGAGGTAACGATCAATTCAACGACCGTTCCTGTTGTGAAGGAAATCAAAAACGCGAAGCTTTTAGGCAGCTTGGAAGTAACGAAAGTTGACTCCGCTAATGCAGCAACTGTTCTTGCTGGAGCGACGTTCGAGCTTTTCAATAGCGCAAATGTAAGCCAAGGTACACAAACAACAGCCGCAAACGGCAAAGCAGCTTTCACCGGCCTTCCTTATGGCAGCTATGTACTGAAAGAAGTTTCAGCGCCTGCCGGCTATAGCATTATCGGCAACGGTGAAGTTAATGTTACGATTAATGCTTCTGTTGTTACGAAACAAGTGGGAAATACAAAGCTATTTGGTACTTTGGAAGTCACTAAAGTAGACAGCGTTAATCCTGCAATCGTTCTTTCAGGAGCAACATTCGAGCTGTTCAACAGCGCCAATGTAAGCTTGGGTCAAAAGACCACAGACACCAGCGGCAAAGTATCTTTTACTGGCCTTTCTTACGGCACTTATGTACTAAAAGAAGTTTCAGCACCTGCAGACTACAAAATAATGGGCAGCGGCGAAGTGAATGTGACCATTAATGCAGCTGTAGTATCTGAAAAAGTGAAAAATGAAAAGCTAGAAGGCAGCCTTGAAGTAACCAAGGTAGACAATGATCATACGTCAATCGTTCTTGCCGGAGCTACGTTCGAGCTTTTCAATAGCGCGAATGTAAGCATGGGCAAACAAACGACGGCTGCAAACGGAAAAGCAATATTCACGGCTCTTCCTTACGGCAGCTACGTGCTGAAGGAAATCTCGGCACCTTATGGCTACAGCATCATCGGCAACGGTGAAGTAAATGTTACGATTAATGCGTCTACTGTATCAAAAGAGGTTAAAAATATTCAGCTGCTCGGAACCTTGGAATTAACGAAAGTAGACAATGATAATACTGCCATTGTTCTTGCTGGAGCTACATTTGAGCTATTCAACAGCGCCAATGCCAGCCTAGGCAAAAAGACAACTGATTCAACCGGCAAACTAACTTTCACTGGTCTTCCTTATGGCAGCTACGTGCTGAAAGAAATCTCAGCACCATTCAACTACGGCATCATTGGCAGCGGTGAGTTAAGCGTTGTGATTAATGCCTCTACTGTAAGCAAAGAAGTGAAAAATGCTAAGCTGCTCGGAACCTTGGAAGTCACTAAAGTAGATTACGATAATACAACGGTCGTTCTTGCTGGGGCTACGTTTGAGCTATTCAACAGCGCTAATGTAAGCTTAGGCAAACAAACAACGTCTTCTAGCGGTAAAATATCGTTCACAGATCTTCCTTACGGCACCTATGTGCTGAAGGAAATCTCAGCTCCATCCGGCTACAGCATGATTGGCAATGGCGAAGTAAACGTTACGATCAATGCGCCTGCTGTATCAAAAGAGATCAAAAATACAAGAGATCCTCTTGGCAGGCTGGAAGTAACCAAAGTAGACAGTGCGAATACAACAATCGTTCTTGCTGGCGCTACATTTGAATTGTACAGCAGCTCTAATGTGAGCTACGGCAAACAAACGACGGCTGCAAATGGCAAAGCAACCTTCACAGGGCTTCCTCTCGGCAGCTATCTATTGAAGGAAATCTCAGCACCTGCTGGTTACAGCATCATCGGCAGCGGCGAAGTAAGTGTCACCATTAATTCTATATCGGGAAATTCGGTCACGGTTAAAAACAACAAAGTAATCGTGCCAACACCGACGCCAACGATAGCACCGACACCTACACCAAAACCAACGACAACGCCGAAGCCAACGACAACACCAGTTGCGACGCCTGCGCCGACTACTTCTACAGAAAAGGAAGTTACGGAAGTAGACAAACCAGTTGAAGGTGAAGTGGAAGTCCCTGATGGCAGCGTGCCTGTTGGAGGCGTAAAGCCTGATCATGGTAAAGTTGTCATTACACCAGATGGCAAATGGGTTTACACTCCTGACCCTGGATTTAAAGGAAAAGATACATTCTCTATTATCGTTAAAGATAAAGATGGCAATGAAGAAGAAATCTTCTTCGAAATTGATGTAGAGGAACCGCCTCGCGGCGGAATCACAACACCAGACGTTCCTGTATTGCCTAAAACAGGCGAGAACAGCTACCTGCTTATGCAGCTGCTCGGACTAGCAATGATCGTTGTAGGTGTTTCGACAATTGTAGTCAAAAGAAGAACAAGACGCTAAGTGACTAAAACGATGCAAAAAAGGTGAATCAGGAATATCCTGATTCACCTTTTTTTATTTAGAACCTTTTTATTTCGAGCTATAACTAGCTATCCATTCTCTCCGCCTGCGCATCGCGCCGATTAGAAGCATGATAGCTGCGCAGCAGCTGCAGCAATGACGCTGGCCCAGCCGATGCATAATAGTTGGCCTGTTCATCGGGAGCTAGAATGACCCCGAGCTGATGGTGCTCACCAGCAAATCGCGCCCGTTGCGCAAATTTTAATTCACCTTCAAGATTTAATACTTCCAGCTTGCAAAATGCGGAGTTTTGAACAAGTGCTTCATAAAGGTCTTCTTTTGTCCGCACACGCACACCATTAACCTTGTGCAAAATCTCGCCTGTCAAAAGCCCCATTAATGCCGCTGGAGTGCCTGGCACGATTCCTAATATTCGCAGCCCGCGTGAGTCATGCACATATAATGGCGATAAAGCCGCTTCTCTCACCCGGCTTCTCCATATAATAGCCTCATGCAGCAGCAGTGAAACCAGTGCAGCAAGCGGCAGCAGCATAGGCTGCCACCAAGCCAGAATTGCTGCTCCAGCTAAGCATAGGCTGTACAGCAGCAGCCCTTTCGAGGCATGCTTCGCTTTTTCACGCGGCAATAAAGAACGTGTCATTTCCGTAAATCCGATAATCATAGGCAACGCTACGAACGACCAGCCTTGCGACCAATCTGCTCCAAATAATGGTGTCCACGGCAATGCCGTCATAGATGATCCGCTCGCCCCTGTCGGTACCAGCATAAGCAGCGGAACTGGCCAAAAGCCCTGCAGCATATAGCCGCCAACGAGCTTTCCACGTTTACCCTCAAGAAATAATGGCGTTGATAATCGATCACCTTGCCAGCGAACAAGAACAGCTTCTGCAAGATGAAGCAGCGCAACAAGCACAAGCAAACCAGCAGCATCAATTCCTGCAAGGGAGACAGCCAATGAACCGAGCCAATCCGTCCGCTCCGTAAGCGTTGTCCACCCGAGCAGCCACTGAAGAAGAGTAATGACTCCTGCACTATACGCAAAACATAAGTATCTGATTCGAATCAGCATTAAGATAGCCGCAACTGCCCAAAGCCAAAGAACAGCTTTTCCTGTCAACGATACGCCAACGAATGCTCCTGCAATGGAAACCGCCACACCAATCAAGAGACCCGTTAACATCGCCTTAAAAACCAAGCTTGGCCAATGATGCAGCTTTACTGCAAACATCTGCCTCTCCACCCGTATTTGCCTTGTATACTGTAAAATAATGAATAACACCGCAATATAATAAAATGGCTGTGCAACTAATTGGACAGCCGCTTGCCCGAGCATTTCCAATAACTCGATCGCCGTTTCCAAAGCTAACACTCCTTCGCTCGTTCCCCATATCCTTATTAACCTAAAAAAATAAAAGGCCGACCCTGTTAAACAGAGTCAACCTCTTATTCATTCGACATGCGCGTATTATTTCCTGCCTACCGCCTTAATTGCTTCAAGCAGCTGCTTATCATTCTTTTTATCCTGAATCCATTTAATAACTTCCTTCTCAAGCGTTTCACCCGTTTGCTTATCGACCTGTCCCGTGGCCGTCAAGCTATGCTCGGATTGGAATTTCTTAACGGCTTCTGCCGTCTCCGCTCCAAAGTAACCATCCTCACGCTTTGGTTGGTATCCAAGACCATGCAGCATAATTTGAACGCTCCGTACTTGTTCGCCCAGCATATCCTGCTTTAACGTATCGGAAAGAGTAAGTCTTGCAACGGTATACAAATCCGGCGGCTGCACCGTAAGATCTGGTTTTATGCCATTTTCATGAATCCAATTGCCCTTAGGCGTTAACCATTTGGCTATGGTCATCTTGAGCAGGCTTCCGTCGCCAAGCGCTTTGTTGTAGCTTACTTGAACAGTGCCTTTGCCAAAGGAGGTTTCGCCAACGAGCTTCGCTCCCGCGCTTTCCTGCAGAGCTCCTGCCAATATTTCCGATGCGCTTGCGCTCCCTTTATTCATAAGAACCGCTATGGGGTACGTTTTTTCTTGTCCCTTCGACAGCGTTTTTTCCCGGTTTCCTTCACGATCCTCTACCTGTACAACTGTCGTACCTTTGGCTAGGAAGGTTTGAGCGATCTCTACAACAACGGGAAGAACGCCCCCAGGATTGTTGCGCACATCAAGAACAAGCCCCTTCATCCCTTGCTCCTCCAGCTTCGCGAGCTCCTGCTTAAACCGCTCTGCCGTATGCAGTGAGAATTGTCTGATTTCAATGACGCCTGTACCATCCGGCTGCAGGCTGCCATATACCGTTTCCACATCGATATCGTCGCGAATGAGCACGAGCTGGATCGGTTCAGAAAAGCCGACACGCTGTACTTGAATTTTCGCTTTGGTTCCTTTTGGACCACGAATCTTCGCTACCGCATCCTGCAAATTCAGTCCATCGAGCTTCGCACCGTTAACCGAAAGCAAAATATCCTTCGCTAATAGGCCAGAACGTTCTGCCGGCGAGCCTTTAATCGGAGAAACGACGACAACGCGTCCATTTTCAAGCGTAACCTCTGCACCGATACCTGTAAACGAGCCTTCGATCGATTCCGAAAAGTGCTTAGCTACGTCCTTCTCCATGTAAACGGAATAGGGATCATCCAGCGACGACATCATTCCGCTTACAGCACCATCAAGCAGCTCCATGCGATCGACCTTCTGATAATATTTTGTTTCAATTAATTCCAGCACCGCATTAAGCTTCGTCAGCTCTTCTTTTTTAAGCCTGAAGCGATCACCGTCATCAGCTGCCGCTGCTGAAAGAGCAGTCGCTGCTGGCTTGTCCGGTTTAATCATTTGGTCCGCGATCGTTAGCGTAACGAGTACGGATGCAATCATCGTTAGCATAACGAACGCGAATACTGTCCGTCCTTTGAAATGCACCTGTCTACACCACCTTCTCATCTTACACGGTCTTAGATTTAAGACCACTCTAGTATATGACAAGCCGCTTACAATTATTTGCATTATTCGGTAAAAATGATCACTTTATCATTTATTTTATGTTTGATTTTAAACAAGGCAGCCACAGGGGCTGCCTCTTGATGTATTTTATGAAAGATTGCCTATTTTAAATATCCGCCTGGATTAACAGGAGTTTGGTTTTTACGCACTTCAAAATGTAAATGTGGTCCCGTCGAATTGCCTGTACTGCCAACCTCAGCAATTTTCTGGCCTTTCTTGACGGTTTCGCCTTTTTCAACTTTGATTCCACCATTACGAATATGTCCGTAAAGCGTCCACAAGCCATTACCATGGTCAATAATGACACAATTTCCGTATGTGCTCCACTTTTGGGCAACGAGTACAACACCGTCTTCCGCTGCGAAAATATCGGTTCCCTGC